>CAZCJI010000069.1:0-11327 GCA_964498625.1 uncultured Rhizobium sp. | reverse complement strand
CTGGTGGCGGGCGACATCGTGAAGCTATCGCTGGGCACAGTGGTGGTTGCGGATGTCCATCTTCTGGACGGTTCGATCCTGCTCGACCAATCCATGCTCACAGGCGAGTCCATTCCGGCAGAGACAGGAGCAGGTGCTCAGGCCTATGCCGGCGCGCTTGTGCGGCGCGGCGAGGCCGTTGCGCAAGTGACCGCGACCGGCGAGCGCACGAAGTTCGGCCGCACCGCGGAACTCGTCCGCACAGCAAAGGTCGAAAGCTCGCAGCAGAAGATCGTGATGGGCGTGGTCCGCAACCTTGCCCTGTTCAACGGCGCCGCCACGATCCTGCTTGCCATCTATGCGTATTCCCTGTCGCTGCCGGACGCGGAGATCATGGCGCTCGTCCTGGTGGGACTTCTGTCGTCGATCCCCGTCGCGCTGCCGTCGATGTTCACGCTGGCGGCGGCGGTGGGCGCACGTTCGCTGGCGGCGCAAGGCGTGCTGCCGACGAGTCTTTCGGCGGTCGATGAAGCGGCGGGAGTCGACATTCTGTGCTCAGACAAGACGGGCACGCTGACGCGCAACGAACTTGCCGTGATGTCCGTCCGCCCGATGCCAGGCTTCGACGAGGCGCATGTTCTTGCGTTTGCGGCCCTGGCAAGCTCCGACGGCGGTCAAGATCCAGTCGATGCTGCCATCCGCGGCGCTGCCACGCACAAGCCGATCGCCGATGCACCCAAGCTAGTGACATTCGTACCCTTCGATCCTTCGCTGAAACGCTCCGAAGCGACAGTTCTCCAGGCAGACGGCGCCGCGATAAAAATCGCCAAAGGCGCATTCGCGGTCATCTCGGGCCTGTCGCATCCACCCGCGAACGCATCGGCGGTTGCGGACGAATTGCAGGCGAAGGGATACAGGGTTCTGGCCGTCGCGGCAGGACCTCCCTACAATTTGGTGCTGGCCGGCTTCATCGCGCTGAGCGATCCGCCCCGTGAGGACTCGGCGGTTCTTGTTTCGGAGTTGTCAGGCCTCGGCGTGCGCACCGTCATGGTGACGGGAGATGCCGGAACAACGGCGCAAGTCGTGGCCGGACTGGTCGGTATCACGGGACCTGTCTGGGCAACAACGCCGCTGTCGCCGGACATCAAGGCCGAGGCCTATTCGATTTTCGCAAACGTGCTGCCCGAGGACAAATTCAGCCTTGTCAAAGCGCTGCAGAAGGACGGGCATATCGTCGGCATGTGCGGCGACGGCGCGAACGACGCGCCTGCCTTGCGTCAAGCGCAGATGGGGATCGCGGTTTCCTCGGCGACCGACGTCGCCAAATCGGCTGCCGGGATCGTGCTGACGAAGCCGGGACTTTCCGGAATCATCGCCGCAATCAAAGAGGGACGCACGACCTTCCAGCGCATCCTGACTTACACGCTGCGATCGGTTACTCATAAAGTCGTGCAGGTGCTGTTCCTGGGTGCTGGTCTCATCATCACTGGTCACGCCATCCTGACGCCGATGCTCATGGTCTTGATGATGATCACCGGTGACTTTCTTTCGATGACCTCGTCGACTGACAACGTGCGGCCGTCTTCGAAACCTAATATCTGGCACATCCGCAATCTGACCGTCGTCGGCATTGTCATGGGACTCGCCGATCTGATGTTCTGCGTCGCTTGCTTGGCCGTCGGAAAGTTCGCGATCGGTCTCGATACTCAGGCCCTGCGCACAATGGCCGTGGTCACGCTGGTGTTCAGCGGCCAGGCCGTATTCTACGTATCGCGCGAGAGGCAGCATATCTGGAGCTCGCGCCCGGGCCGTTGGCTCATCGTGTCTTCGGCCATCGATCTTTCGATTTTCAGTGTCTTATCCTCAAATGGCATCCTGATGGCGACCCTGCCGCTCGCAATCGTCGCGGGTCTGTTCGCTGCCGCCATCACGTTTGCCTTTGTCCTGGATACAGTGAAGCTAACCCTGTTTCGCCGATTGGAAGTTTCGTGAGCCCGGCACCACCTTCAGTGCACTTGCAACAAAATCCGCTCAGCCGGCTTCAGAGCATTTGGTGACGTTTGCACTAAGTGACTGTTTGAAAAGCAAGCGCCAAGCAATTTTATGACACTGCAAGTCGCTGATTTGACTCGGCTTTTTTGACGTTTTTCGCTGCCACCGATGAATTTGCTGAACGTGGGGGATCGTGAGCTATCATGGATGCTGCTAACCCGCCGAAACCTCGCGGGCCTTACAAGAAGAAATCGGACCAATTGATTTACCCCACCATCGTGTCTGCGATTCTAGCCCTCGTCTTCGAATGGAGGGCTCGTGTTTACCGTGAGAGAAACGATGAACGCGCTTTTGGGAAAAGCAGGGCAGTGGCTACTCTTAACGTTCTTATTTTTTGTATCTGTCTTTTCTTGATTTTTGAGCTTCATTTCCCGTTAGGCACCCACTCGTGCATGCCTTCGTATGCATCTCGCATGTGCTGAAATTTCAAACTGAGACGCTACTCAGCGTCGTAACGAACAAATCGTAGTCAAAATCAAAGAGGTGAACCATGCCGAACGAAAAACGGCAGCAGGAAAACTGTGTGTCCGAAATCGAAGTCACCAAAGAAATGCTGGAAGCAGGAATGGATGCCATCGGCGATCTGACGGCCTTCAGTTCGCACGAAGAAGAAATGACCGCGATTGACCTGACTGGCTCTTTTTGTACCGAGGGGAGTGATAGAACCCGTCTTGGAAAGGAGCATGGGAAATGTCGAAGAAGCGGTTCAGTCCCGAACAGGTGGTGACGTTGCTGCGTCAGATTGAGGTTGCGATCTCGCAGGGAAAGTCGGTTGTTGTTGCGTGCCGGGAGGCAGGAATATCGGACCAGAGCTATTTTAGGTGGCGCAAGGAGTATGGCGGTCTCGATCTGGAGCAGGCGCGCAAGCTGAAGGACCTTGAGAAGGAGAACGCCAGGCTGAAGCGTCTGGTGGCTGATCTGTCGATTGAAAAGCAGGTTCTCAAGGATATTGCCGAGGGAAACTTGTAAGCCCTGACCGGCGCCGGCAGGCGGTGGCGGCGACGCGGACGAAGTATCATTTGTCCGAGCGCCATGCCTGCCGGATTGTCGGCCAGCCGCGCGGCACGTAGCGTTACAGCGTGATCGTGCGGGCTGACGAAGATGCGTTGACGCAAGCGATCATTGCGCTTGCTGTCCAGTACGGTCGCTACGGCTATCGCCGGATCACGGCGTTGCTGCGGAGCGCGGGTTGGACGGTGGGCACAGACCGTGTGCAGCGCATCTGGCGCCGGGAAGGGCTCAAAGTCCCCAGAAAACAAAGGCCGCGAGGCCGTCTATGGCTCAACGACGGCAGTTGTGTGCGGCTCAGACCGGAGCGGCGCAATCATGTTTGGTCCTACGACTTCGTCGAAGCTCAGACGCATGCCCCTGTCTGACTGGCAGCAGTTTCTCATGTCCTGCAATTTCTTGAGCGCGTCTCTAGCGGTGCCGGCGTGGAGAGCGGTGTTAGCAGGCACATGAACGCCAGTGCCAAAAATCTTATAACTCAGTTCACCTTCGCGTCCGCCAAGATGGCAACATCAGAAACGAGAGATATATTTGCCAGAGATTACGAGTAGGACATGCTAGAACGAGTTATGGCCTTTCTCTTGCGACCTTGCTTCCATGACTATTGCCGCCGCTACAGCCTCGCGCGGCCCCTTGATCTTGGGAGTATGCAGCACGGCAACGAACCGGCGCTTGCCATCCTCGTGCTCGCGGGACCAAGCATAGGCTCGCCATGCGCCGTTTCGGTGGCCCTTGAGGTCGAAGATATGCACGACGCCATCCCAGACCGTCTCGCCGTTGTGGGTCTCATGCACTGGCACGGCCTGCACAAACGTAGCCGTCCCGCCGTGCTGGGTTTCCACGGCATGCTTAAGCTCAGTGGGGGATACTTCGGTCATTGAGACAGCTTTCTAAGACCAATGAGGAATACTACGAGCTTAGCGGCCGACGACCCGTTCGCTATCGAGGGACTTATCGAAGACCTGAAAATTCTGGGGTGGAATCCGATGTTCAGTTGCTTCGCCGTAGAGTCGAATAGCCGCCAGCAGCCGCGTGGTTGGTTCAAAAAGCGACCAAGATGAGCAACGTCGCTTTGAAGGAATATTGCAAGCTCCTCTCCACTCTCTACCATGATCCTAGTTTTCGGGAGATACTAGCCACTCGTTCTAAGGACCCCTCGGCCAGAATGGGCCGGCCGATGTCTTGGGCAACCCTTGGCGTAAGAGGTCGAGCACACGATCTCCCTCATCGTCGCACTTTCAGTCGACGCTTTCGTGTCGTTTGAATGGGATTGGTCCATCTGGACGAGTAGCATCCTTTTTCTTGCAGTCTATTTTCTGACGCTTTTTGGCATTCCCATCTGCTCGTCGCGACTGGAAATATGTAGGTTAGGGGCGCGCTAGCCGGCCGGCCGAAACGATTTTACTCGAAGACCAAATTTGGAGCGGCTTCGTTCCGTTGTATCGCTAAGAAAATCTTGAGCGATACTATAGGGGCGCGAATCGCACGTGCTGGAGGGATTCATGCGCCCGTTCGAGGCACTCCTGAATTTTCTCGATATTGTCGCGTTCGCGCTGGTAACAACCGAGCTTTATGGAATCGAACGGTTAGAGCAGCTGAGACAGCGCATCATCGCCGTAAAATTCGGCGAATTCGCTCCGTTGGCGCTCTTCAATGACCAAAATACGGGCAAGCCGATTCCGCTACGAATTTGGGGCCGGATCGCGCTTGTGTTCATAGGAATAATCAGCGGGTTCTGGCTCACCGGACAAGTGTTGATCATGGCCGTTGACCTTATTCGAGGCCGTCCGGTGCGACTGCCACCATTGGAAGAAGTTGAATTCTTGCTCTTCCTTCTCGGTTTGATGGGAGTGATCCTGTTGCTGACGTATGTCGTTTGGTTCGCGCGCGCGGCGCTCGTACCTGGCCTGATCTACCTGACAAAGTTTTTCAAGATCCAAGGGATGATGGTGGTAACCGGTTCGGTAATCTACCTGCTCGCCCGTGGACTGGCGATCATATACGACCTGAGATGGCCGTAAGCCCCGCGGTGAGCGCGCCGCACAATCCCAATGCCAAGTTTGTCGGCAATTCAGTGTAGGCCGATTCCGGTATGTTGGGGCGCAAAACCAAGAACGCAAAAAGGCGCCGTCCAGTCGCTAGAGGCTACACTTGCAGACACGCGACCGCGAACCCATTGGACGAAAGTACGGACCAAAGTGCTGGATTGCGGCCTCTGTCAAAATCTCATCCATCCGCGAGCGGCTGCTTTCGAACAGTTAGATCACGCGCGACCGTTCGATATCTCTGTTGTTTCGGAGCAATTTATCGCGGTTCTTGCAAGGGGCACGGATCGAGATCTCCACTGCAACGCGCCAGCGATTGCGGGCTATCGGTTGTCGTGGGTGTCCACCAGCGTGAGGGTGACCTGATAGGCCACAACCGCGCCTTTACCTCAATCACCGCGGGCCCCTTCTGTGCAGATGAGCGTCGCGAGTGCATTAATCAGGCGGCCTAAATGTGCCCAGCAATCGGTCCCAGAAAAAATCAAGAACTGCAAAGTTACTATCGGCATGCCGGTGGTGAACGAAATGAAGTTCCTGTTTTCGTCTGAACCAAGCGAACCGACGGAGATGTGAATTCTCGATGTGATATTCCTTATCAAAGAAAACGTGTG
Organism: uncultured Rhizobium sp.; assembly: GCA_964498625.1. GTDB lineage: Bacteria > Pseudomonadota > Alphaproteobacteria > Micropepsales > Micropepsaceae > Rhizomicrobium. The sequence continues at coordinate 5,632 of CAZCJI010000069.1, read as the reverse complement.
CGTAAAATGACGCCGCGCACGCAATGACCTGAACTACAAAGAATTCAAAAGGAAGCGCAAAGTAGGAGAAAACGCCGACGATTAAGACAGGGAGGAAAAAGAACGGGGTGTTGTTGCCGTCCTTGCCGATGTAGCTCGCCGATACGAGATGGTCCTTGGCATAGTACGAATGATGGAAATTGATATGGTTACGAAATAACTTCCCTCCCAACGGCCGGTGAGCAAGCTTGTAGTGCAGAAAAGTTTGCGAAAATGACACCATCAGGTGCGTGCCGACGATCGTCACCACAAAGAGCGACACTTCCAGAATAAATTTCATCTAACGCTTCGCGCGCGCTTTCTAATTCTTGTCGGCTCCAGGCGCGGGTGGAAGCCGCATATACCGTTGGATGCCGGCCACCCGCCGAATGCGCCGATATCTCTAACGCAAAAAGCGTCAGGCATGCTCGATTACCAATTCCAGGAGCTTGCCGATTTTCTCGCGCGTTAGATCCTGAGGTTCACCAATGTACGGTTCTTCGAAACTAGGAAACACAAAAACGGTGCTCACACCGTCGGATTTTGAGCCAACCTTCCTGATCCAGACCTTTGATGAAGCGACGGAAATCTCGTGTTCGACACTGCCACCGACTGCAAAGCGGACCCCCAACGGCAGAATGTCGCTCGAATCGGAGCTTTGGACCCGAGAAAATTGGAATCCGGCGGGTCCTATCGCCCCGAGAATTTCGTCAAAATACGGAACCACCACGGTGGCCAATGCCTGTTGGCCCTCCCGCTGCTTGGAAATCGTCTCCGCCTTCAATGCGGCGACGCCCGCCAGACGCGCTGTCTCGGTCGCGGCTTTATCTGCCACCTTCTTATCAAGCAAAGTTTTCAGAAGTTTTGGGTCCATTCACAAGCTCCTTGTGAAATGCAGCGAATACCTAACGCCGCTTACCCGATCTGGCTTTGGCCGCCATCGCTTGGCCGGCAGACGCATGTCCCTTCTGCAGCTGCTTGGATGCATCTTTCGACTCTTTTGCGGGCGATATCGGCGCGCGCGGAATCTTGGGCCCGGTTGGGGTTCTCGGCATGTGGCGTTCCTTTCAAGTCGAGGTTGGGTTGCGAACTTAGCGAAAGCGCGGAAGCGCTATATCGTACTGACAGCAGTTATTGTGCCAGAAGATTGAACGGCGGCAATTTGCATGTGTGCAATGGACACGATGGTCCCCGGCTTGGCGTCAGATATTTTGATCTGCGCTTGCAGTTGGCTAGTCAGCGCTTGAACGATATTCGTGCCCAGCCCAGGTTTGGCTCTCGCGCCGTCCACCGGCATTCCAACGCCGTTGTCGGATACCGATAGCGTCCAATTGGGACCATGAGACTGGTAGTCCACCTTGATCCTGCCGTTGCGATCCTGCGGGAACGCGTGCTTGAGAGCGTTGATCACCAATTCGGTGACGATCAGCCCCAGGCTTACAGAGACATCCGCAGTTGTTACGCTGTCATCGATGCTCACATCCAGCGACAACTGATTGTGGTCTCGGATCATCGATGCGCCGATGCTATTGCACAGCGTCGTGAAATATGGCCGCAATTGGACATCAGACACCCTGGATGCCGAGAGTTGATGCTGTAGGGCCGCGACGGACATGACCCGCTGGTGGGCATCGTTGAGGTGGCTTCTGGTCTCCTCCGATTGCACCTTACGCGCGCTTTGCAGCAACACGCTGGCAATGATTTGAAGGCTGTTGGCGACCCGATGCTGAAGCTCTTGAAGAAGAACCGCCTTCTCCTTCAGCATATCGTCTTTGAGCCTCTCGGCAATGCGTGCCTCGGTGACATCGGACACCGACACGAGAAGCCGGATGCTTTCCGCGCTGCCGTATTCAAGCTTTTGGGCATTCACAACGAGACGGCGAGGTTCGCTGCCTTTGTGCTTGAGGTCGATCTCGTAGGCCTCGACTGCGGCATAGCCGGCTGCCGTCGCTTCAAGAAGAGACGTCAGTTGCGGGACATTCCATTCGCCCGATCCAAGCATACGAAGATGAAGACCTATCACCTTGGCCGGATCGATCTGAAACGCGTTGCAGAACGACTTGCTGGCGGCAGCGACGGTGAGGTCCTGATTGAGCAGCAATAGCGGGGCCGTCGAGGAGGCGACGACCGCCAAAGCGAGATTGAGTGCTACATCTGAAAGCGTCGTCGGTTGGGGAGCCATGGCTACCCCTTTCTGGAAATCGGAGGCTCGCGAAGCGAAAGCCGTACCCGAATAGAACTTTTTGAAATCGACGGGACGTTGCACAACAACAACTGGCGTCGTCAGGCTACCTTAGCACAGTTCCGGGTCGTGTCCTCCATGATCGGACCGGAGGCCGGATCGTGGTTGAAAAGTTCATAAAGCGCCGCTGTCACCTGTTCAGCGGTATAGGGCTTGCGAATAAACAGCCCATTTGCGGGCAATTCCCTTAGATCGGGAGGGAGCGCTGAAGCCAAAACCAGATGGATCGCCGGCCAGCGCCCCCTTATCGCGCGCGCCAATTTCCATCCGTCCATCGAGCCGGGCATCCTGATATCGGCGAAAACCGCGCGAATATCGGTGCGATTTTGCAATATCCTGATCGCTTCGTCCGCGTTGGACGCTTGTGCGACAACGAACCCAGCGTCCTCTACGATCTGGAGAGCGCTGATCCGAATAAGCGCTTCATCCTCGACGACGAGAACAACTGCCTTTTCCATGTGCTTTCCGTGTGTTGTCCACGCTTTGACGACGCGCAGCATGAGAAACCTGTCAGCCCTTAGGCAGAGGAAACGCGCGGCGAGCCTAATCGACTTCTGTCAGCGCTTGCCATAGGCATCATAGTGGGAAAGACAGTTCCGTAAAGTTGTCGGTCGATATCAAAGGGACAATCGGTACAGCTTGGCTTCAACCAGTTGCACCAGCTTGACCTCGCCACGTTGCTGCTGTCGCTCAGGAGGGAGGCCAGATCATCCTCAATGTATCTTTGAGCCGCTCCTTGCAAGTGTCGACAGCACTTGCAGAGCGCCGCGCGGGCGGCGGAGCGGAATTGGTATTCCGCTCTCCACCGCCCGGCTTTCGGCTACGCACGCCCAAACCGCGCGGAGGGTTGCTGCTGTTGCGGCATTCCCAAACGCAGAGGCGCATCGGCGCGCCGAAAGAGGATGAGCCTCCACTGGCTCGAAGCAGCAATTCTTCGCTTGAGACTACCTGAGGCGTTCTGCAACAGATTCGTTGCTGTTCTTCATATAAGTACCGAGCCGGCAATTGCATCGGGCGCTTTGAACGATTCCGCGGAATTCGCCATTCCAGTGAACGCATCGCGGCCTAAGTATCAGGCAGCGATTCCAGCAAGATTACATCAACATCTGCAATTGAACGGCCGTCAAAAAGGCGGCAAGCGCGATGATGCTAAGACCGAGCGTCGAGACAATGATCCGATGAATATGAGACAATGTCCCGATTTCAAAATGGGCAGGCATAGACGCTCCGAACTTCCTATCCTCCATTGGATAGGATCTAGCGACGCCGTTGTTGTTTTAACTTGGGTGACGCCTTGCGTCTGCAACAACCACGTGGAGCAGCAAATAGATAGGTATTGAAAAAGTAATGTTCGGAGTTGGAACGCTTCTGTTATATTCAGATGTCTCGATTTCTTTCGCCAGCCAATCCGCTGAAAAAGATCTTCACCACCGAGGTCCCACATTGAAGCAAACGGTTCGCTTTGGGCGACGTCTTGCGCTTCCGTCCACTGTTGAGATTTTCCACGAGATGCGTGTTCTCTTGGAGGACGAAAATCTTCGGCAGCTTTGTGCTGAAGCTGACGGACTGCCGCTGAAGTCATCTTGGGATGAAATCTGTTCGCGACGTTCGACCCTTAGTAGATCGTGCGCGTGATTTAGCCTGTTCCTTATGCTAGGCGCACCACTCGCTGATAGAGTCAAAAGTCTCGACTCAGAGTCCTGACAAAGCGAGGAGAACATCCAATACACTGATAGTCCTCAATGAGTTAGAGACTTCGTTTCAGCGGCGCATTCCAAGTTTTCGTGGGAATCTAGGATGCGGTCGAGCTTGAAACGATGCGTGATCAGACGCTTGGGATCGATCTTGTTGGACAAGACGGTCTTGAACAGCACCGGTATGAGCTCTCGAGTGAGGCGCCCTGCGAGATACTATGAAACTATTGATGCATCAGGACCGTTGTTCCGATACCGAGGTGAGTCCCTCGCAACAAGTCGAGGAGACAACTCATGACAATTCGCAAAACTATTCTTGGCGGAGCGGCAGTTGCCGCGTTGACGCTATGTGGTCCAGCCGTCGCCCAAGACGCTGGAATGACGCATAATTCGACACCGGCGGAAAAAGCCCAAACACAAGAATTGAATGCCGGGCAACAGCAAGATGCCACTAGCAGCGCCGTGACCGATGCAGCGGCCAAAGACGAGTATCAGGAGAAGCTACAGATATTTGAGCAGCAGCAGCAGACTTATCAGCAACAGCGCGCACATTATGACAACGAGACGGCGCGTTACGATGCCAATCACGCCGTTTGGCGCCATCGTTATGATACTGCCCATTGGGGCGAGCGGTCCTACTACGGGGTGAGCTACAGCGACAGTCATCTCGTGCGTCTTTCCACGCTTGCTGATCCGGAACATCAACTGGCATTCGCGCTCGTCGTGGGCCCGGAAGGCAATTGGATCGGCAAGATCAATGATGTCGACTCTAGCTGGGGTGGACATCCTGAGCGTGTGAAGATCGCGATCAGCGACAGCCGAGCCGTATGGGTCAATCCGAGTGATTTGCGTTACGATATGGACGAACACATCGTTATCACCAAGTTGACACGTGATCAGCTCGGACGGATGACAAACACCCATATGCAGAGTTCCAGCGCCAATTGAATGCTTTTCCTGAGGCGGGCTCACGCCCGTCTCAGGCGGTTGGCAGGGTCGCCGCCAACCGCTCTTGCTGTGTAAACGAAAACACACTGTTTTGTGTCGCTGTAACCTGCGCGCTCGCAGCATCTTTCAGGTCCTTTATCTGTATAATACAGCACACAATGCTATGCTGGGGACCACGCACCAGGCTCGCGCCCGTTACAATTCGCAGCTATGATATATCGTCGCCAGCACCACTCGGAGCGTTGGCGCTTGAGAGACATCAGGGACACCATACAGAACGGTGCCCGCGCTCTTGCTCAAAGCAGGAGGCGCGTATGCAGGACTACAAGTTCTTTTTTCTTGGTGACACCGGCCACCCTTATCGCACCGAAGATCACACACTACGCAAAGACGTTGAAGCGCTAGAGATGGCGCAAAAGCTACACTCCAGGGATGCCATCGAGATATGGCAGCACGGGCGAGAAGTGGCGAGCGTGCCGCCGTGCTGTTCTAGTTCTTCGGATCGCGTGAGCGGATGACCTGGAGTCAACGCTTCTATCTTGCCGCAGTGATGGTCACTGGCATGACATTAGCATCGCTGTTGATGATCTACTTCTGGCCGACTTCAGCGTAGCTTTGTTCGTTTGTCTAGAAAGTCGAACTAGCACAGACTTTTAATGCCGGTTTGGCAAGTGCGGTATCGGCGGTCGTTGTGCAGAAGAGAACGGCAAAGGTGCCTTAGCGTGCGTTT
>CAZCJI010000068.1:0-11332 GCA_964498625.1 uncultured Rhizobium sp. | reverse complement strand
GCAAGATGTTGTGGTGAGAAAGATGCCGGTGCATTCGTTTTTCAAAATTCGGCATTTTTCTCTCCACGCATCTCTTCTTCTTCGCGAACAATGCGACGCAATTTCTCCTCCAGCGATTTTCTCAAACCGCCGTCGGAGCGAACGTCGTGGGAAAATGGTGATGCGCCGAAAGCGGTTCAAGACGCGACGCTTATGAAATTCTGTATTGGCTTATTCAGGTGTTCGATAGCGACTAAATTTGAAGATCACTTGAGACGAAAGGCCCTGACGGTCTTGTTTCCGCCTTTTGCGGTCCGGCGAGCATTCAAGACACTCAGATTTCCGCAAGAGCATTGCCATGGATGGTTTTCTGGCACACCCGTTGTTGGGCACGCGCTACCGCACAACGAGCACTCCAGATAGATATGGCGACCCGTGCTCTCAAGATCGGGAATGTATTCGCGAAATGATTTGTCATCGGGCAAATACTCACCCGGTCGAATTGATACAAGGCCTTTGGACCACCCCACTTCGTCAGAGTCCAACTCATACTCCGAAATAACAAACCCTTCCGGCAGATCACGGAATCCAGGCTGGCGGCGAGCACGTTCCAGAGCCGCTTCGGCCAGCGCACGTGTTGTGAATATGCCGATCCCTTTAACGTCGTCGTGTCCGCACTCGGCGAACTCGTGAACATGCTCGAGAACGAAAACGGTGGCAGCCATAGGAACGCTCATAGATCTATCCCGTGATGACGGGCGCGCCACTTCATATCATATGGATGCTCCCAGCAGTTACCCCCAATGTCATGGCCGGCCGGAGCGCGGGCCACCCAGTTGGGTTCTGCGCTGAGATTTTACGATGAGATTGCACGCGGAGGCGCAGAGTTCGCGGAGGTTTATACTTCTCCGCGTTCCTCCGCGGCTCCGCGTGAGTCTTATTACGGCGCGTAGACACGCGCCTGCTGGATGGCGTCGATACGCTGTCGCTATCGACCAAGCCCGGCCACGACGAAGCAACTCAAAGAATAAACCGCGACAGGTCCTGATCCTTCGAAAGGTCTTCCGTGAGCACGGACATAGGCAGCATCGTTTATTCTGCCCCCATTCTCATATCGAAAGGCTTCCCTGTGCCGGGGTCTAGCGAGACCATGCAATCGCCGTGGTGTATTGAAAACCCGGCTGACCATACATACGCCGACTTCATATCGTCATAGTCCAGCCATGCCCGCCACGGTAACGAAGGATCGTTCAACAAGTCAGGCTCCCTGTCCCCGCACATGCGTTTTGCAATTGCTATGGCCTGCCAAGGATACTCGACCGCACCGCCGAGATAGATCGGCGGATGCTCAACGACGAGAGCAGAAACAATCAAGACGGCTCCCGCCATCAAGATTATTCGGCCAAGTCCTGCAAGCACCCTCGCCCCGCTTTTCCTGTCTCACAAAATAAACCGCGACAGATCCTGATCTCTCGACAGGTCTTCCACGCGTGCGCGCACATACGCGGCATCGACCGTGATCTTTCCCTCGCCGTGTTCGGTGGCGGAGAAGCTGATCTCATCCAGCACGCGCTCCATGATCGTCTGCAGACGCCGCGCGCCAATGTTTTCGACGCTGGCGTTCACATGGGTTGCGATATCGGCAATGGCGGCGATGCCGTCTTCGGTGAACTCCAGCGTCACACCCTCCGTCGCGAGCAGCGCGACGTACTGCTTGATCAGGCTCGCTTCCGGTTCGGTGAGGATGCGCTGCATGTCGTCGCGCGTGAGCGCCTTCAGTTCCACGCGGATCGGCAAACGGCCCTGCAATTCCGGCAGCAGGTCCGAAGGCTTGGCGATATGGAACGCGCCCGATGCGATGAAGAGGATGTGATCGGTCTTCACCTGGCCGTGCTTGGTGGCGACCGTCGTGCCTTCGATCAGCGGCAGCAGATCGCGCTGCACGCCTTCGCGGCTGACATCGCCGCCGCCGCGGAATTCGGTGCGCGCGCAAATTTTATCGATCTCATCCAGGAACACGATGCCGTGGTTCTCGACCGTGTCGATCGCCTCGCGCGTGATCGCGTCGTTGTCGAGCAGCGCGTCGGCCTCTTCCGCGACCAGCGGATCGTGCGCCTGCGCCACCGTCATGCGCCGTGTTTTGGCCTTGCCGCCGAAGGCTTTGCCGAAGATGTCGCCCAAGCCCACCATCGAGACCTGTGCATTGGGCATACCCGGAATTTCGAAGGACGGCATGCCGCCGGTGTCCTTCATCTCCAGTTCGACTTCTTTGCTGTCGAGTTCGCCGGCGCGCAGCGATTTGCGGAACGATTCGCGTGTCGCGCCGCTCGACTTGCCGACCAGCGCATCGAGGATGCGGTCTTCGGCGCGCGCCTCGGCCTGCGCCTCGACATCGCGGCGCTTGCGTTCGCGCACCTGGGCGATGGCGACCTCGACGAGATCGCGCACGATCTGTTCGACATCGCGGCCGACATAACCCACCTCGGTGAACTTGGTCGCTTCGACTTTCAGGAACGGGGCCTGCGCGAGCTTGGCGAGGCGGCGCGAAATCTCCGTCTTGCCGACGCCGGTCGGCCCGATCATCAGGATGTTCTTCGGCAGAACCTCTTCGCGCAGTTCGGGCGCGAGCTGCTGCCTGCGCCAGCGATTGCGCAGCGCGATGGCGACGGCGCGCTTGGCATCGGCCTGGCCGACGATATAGCGATCCAGTTCGGAAACGATTTCACGCGGCGTGAACGCGGTTGTCATGTGATGGCGAGGCTTTCGAGCGTCACGTTGTCGTTGGTGTAGATGCAGAGTTCGGACGCGATCTTCATCGCGCGGCGCGCGATCTCTTCCGCCGTGAGATCCGTGTCGAGCAACGCGCGCGCGGCGGCGAGCGCGAACGGCCCGCCGGAGCCGACGCCGATCAGACCGTATTCCGGCTCGACCACATCGCCGTTGCCGGTGAGGATCAGCGAGGTCTTGGCATCCACCACCGCCATCATCGCCTGAAGCTGACGCAGATATTTGTCCATGCGCCAGTCCTTCGCGAGTTCGACGCAGGCGCGGGTGAGATTGCCGGGATGCTGCTCGATCTTGGCTTCGAGCCGTTCGGAGAGCGCGAACGCATCGGCCGTCGCGCCCGCAAAGCCCACGATCACGTCGCCCTTGGCTAAGCGGCGCACCTTGCGCGCGCCGGACTTCATCACCGTCGCGCCCGCGGTCACCTGACCGTCACCCGCGACGACGACCTGCCCGCCTTTGCGGACGGAGAGGATTGTCGTGGAACGCCATTTGTTTTCGTCTGATCTATTTTCGTCGGACATGATCGCTTCCATATAGGAATGGGAGCCGAATCCGCAACGTCAGGCGACAACGTCGCGCTGGTTGGGGAATTCGAGATAGGTCTGGCGTTCGGCGATGTCGCGCACGATGGCGATGGTTTCGGCGACTTCGGCAAACGAGGTGTAATAGGGCGACGGCGAGAGGCGGATGATATCCGGCGGGCGGAAATCCGGGATCACGCCGCGTTTCTTGAGCGCCTTGCATATCCGCGCCGCTTCCGCGTGGCGCAGCGCGACGTGGCCGCCGCGTTGCTCGTCCGCGCGCGGCGTTCCGATGGAGAAGCCAAGACCGCCGAGTTCGCTGTCGATCAGTTCGATCATGAACGCCGTCAGCGCGAGCGACTTCGCGCGGATATTTTTCAGGCCTGCATTTTGCACAAGTTCAAACGCACCAATCAGCGGCGCCATTCTGAAAATATTCGGCGTGCCGATCTGATACGCGCCCGCTTCCGCTGCCGGCGTGAACGCGTTGCTCATGTCGAACTGCTTGTCTTTCGCGGACGAGAACCAGCCGGGAAGACCGGGTGCGCGGCCGAGATGCTTCTCATGCACGAACAAGCCGCCGGACGCGCCGGGACCGCCGTTCAGATATTTGTAGGTGCAGAACCCGCCCATATCGACGCCGTCGTCGTGGAAGCTGTGCTCCATCGCGCCGACGGAATGGCAGCCGTCGAAACAGACCATCATGCCGCGCGCGTGTGCTTCGGCGGTGAGCTTGCGAACGCTCAGAATCTGCGCCGTGCGATAGAGCGCAACGGGCAGGATTGCGATGGCGATCTCATCCGACATTGCAGCAATGATTTTCGCTTCATCGAGATGCGTGCCGCCAGCGCTCGGCACGACAACGAGATGCTCGGCCGGACTGAGGCCGTGGAGCGCGAGATGGCTCTTGGCGATATAGGCGTCGGTTGGAAACGCCGCCTCCTCGATCAGAAGCTTGGTGCGCTTGCCGTCCGGTTTGAAGAACGTGGCGAGCAGCTGGTGCAGATTGGCGCTGGTCGATCCCGCGATGACGACTTCTTCCGGCAGCGCACCCAGAAACGGCGCCGTCATTGCGCCAAGCTTTTCGGCGAGGTGGTACCAGGGATGCTCACCCTGCAGCCAGCCGTCGATGCCCAGCCGCTTCCAGGCATCGAGCATTTCCTCCAACGACCGCTCTGCCAGTTTGGATGCGAGACCCAGCGAATTGCCGTCCATGTAGATGATGCCGGGCTGAAGGTGGAATTCATCACGGAGCGCCCGCAACTCGTCAGTCGCGTCCAGCGCCTCGGCAGTTTTCGCGATGTCCCGGCCGGCCATGTTCGACATCCTTAAGACAGCGGTATTATAAGCATTGAGAGACACCGCCGGTACCGACCCATGCGCACTGCCACCGTCGAACGCAAGACACGCGAGACCGAGATCGCCGTCTCGCTCGACCTCGACGGTTCGGGCGAGTGCGATATCGACACCGGCATCGGCTTCCTCGACCACATGCTGGAGAGTTTCGGCCGCCATTCGATGATGGACCTGAAGGTCCGCGCCACCGGCGACCTGCATGTCGATTTTCACCACACGACCGAGGACACCGCCATCGTCATCGGGCAGGCGGTGAAGAAGGCGCTGGGCGATTTTTCCGGCATCACGCGGTTTGGCGCGGCGCTGATCCCGATGGATGAAACGCTGACGCGCGTGGCGATGGATGTTTCCAACCGGCCCTATCTGATCTGGAAGGTCACGGTCCCCGCGCCGAAGCTCGGCGAGATGGACACCGAACTGTTCAAGGAATGGTTCCAGGCCTTCGCCCAGAACGCCGGCATCACGCTACACATCGAAAATCTCTACGGCGCCAACAGCCACCACATCGTGGAGAGCTGCTTCAAGGGCACGGCGCGCGCGCTGCGCGAGGCGGTGACCCCGGACGACCGCCTCGATGGCGGCGTCGCCTCGACCAAGGGCACGCTCAGCGAGGGTTAAACCTTCGTCACGCGACGGCGCGCGGTTGACCGCGTCAGCCGGGGATGCCAAATTTTTAGCAGTCAGGTTGGGAGTCTACGATGCGGCGGCTTGTTGTACTGAGCTTGGCATTTCTTCTGACTGCGCCGGCTCTCGCTGGTGATGCCGCTTTCGATCCCACGCCCTATCTCGAAGACCTCAATCAGGTGCGTGACGTCTTCAGCACGAAATATGCGCTGTTCGAATGGGCGGTGTTCGATCGCGAAGCGGATCTGCCTGCACTCTTCGAACGCGCGCGCAGCCGGATTGCGCAGGCGCACAGCGAATACGAAGCGCGGACCGCTTTCGACAAGTTCGCGCGCGCGCTCAACGATGAGCATGTGAGTTTCAACTGGCCGAAAGCCGGCGACGCAAGCGGGAGCGCTGGCACGCAGAGCGCGCCGCTTCCCTGCGCGCGCTTCAACCCAAGCTATGTCGCAAAACCGCTCGCTGCGCTGATGCCAGGATACAAGAGTCTTTCGGGGCCGGAAGAATTTCCTTCCGGAACGATTGAAACGGGCGGTGCGAAGATCGGGATCGTGCAGATCGGCATCTTCTGGGACGCGGGCTTTCCGGCCCTGTGCGACGCAGCGCTCATCGCGCTGAACATTCCCAAAGACGAGCCGTGCGATGATAAATGCAGCGACCGCATCGACGACTGGGCCTATATCCGCATGACGAACGATTTCGCGGACGTTCTGCGTGCGCTTAAAGCGGCAGGCGCCGACACGCTGCTCGTCGATGTGACCGGCGATGGCGGCGGCACGGAATGGTCCGAAGCCGCGGCCCGCATGGTGACTCCAAGAACCATCGTGTCTATGCGCACACGCGTCGCCCGCGGCGAACATTGGGCGAAGATCTATGAAGAGGACGCCGACGAACTCCGCAAGGATGCACCGAAAGCGAAACCCGCCGAGCGGAAATATCTGCTCGACCTCCTCGCCAGAGTCGAAGCGGCGAAACGCGATGTGCTCACGCCTTGCGACGCGTCGCCGCTCTGGCATGGCGAACACCCGAAATGCCCGCTGCTGGCAACGGGCTTTTACGAATCCGGTCTTGTCGCGTCCGCCGATCCCAAGGTGATGCATGGCAAGCCCTGGGCCTCGACCGTGTTCACACCTGCACAATTCCCGTATCAGGGGGGTGTGTGGCGCGGTCCGGTGATTGTGTTGATCGACCGGGACACAGCCTCATCGGCGTCGCGGTTTGCGGCGCTCGTCCAGGACAACAAGGCCGGCATCGTATTGGGCGAACCTGCGACCTCTGGCGGCGGCCACACCGATGGCGGTACGCCGACGAACCTGAAGAATTCGAAAGCCGTGCTTCAGGTCCCCGACTTCGCCGGTTTTCGCATCGATGGCGAGAACGAAGCGCTGGGCATCGAACCGGACGTGCTTGTCGGTTTTACGCCCGCCGAGGGTGCGCATCGGCGTGCAGTCCGGCTGCTTGCCAAACTGCCCGAAGCAGTTCGGGCCGCCAGTGAGAGAACTGGTCCATGACGACTCGTCACAAATTATGACGCCTGCGTCATTTTCATTGACTATTCACATCCACCTGCGATAGTGCCGCCATCGTCATCTTCGCCGGTGGAGTTTGGGTCATGGTTCAGATCACCAAAGACAATGCCTATGACGCCGTGGCGCCCGACGACTTTCCCGCGATGCTGGAGATCGAGCGCTATACCCACCGCAACACCGCCTTCGACAAGATCATCTCCGCGACCCACGATCACTTCTGGGACCCGCTCGACAAGAAATACATCGACTTCGACGCGCCGTTCGATCTGACCGCGAAGACCATCATGCCGATGGGCTTCTTCCCGCTCTTTTCCACCCGTCTCGGTGACGCCATGAGCGAAGCGGACAAGATCAAATTCGCCAACGAGGCTTCGCGCTGGCAGATCAGCGGCATCCTGCATGGCGAACAGGGTGCGCTCGCGCTGTCGGCCTCGCTCTGCCACATCCTGAAAGATCCCGGCGCGCAGGAATACGCCGCCAATCAGACGCGCGAGGAAGCGCGTCACGTCACCGCGTTCTCGGCCTACATCAAGAAGCGCTGGGGCACGCCCGCACCCTGCGGCGCAACGCTGCAGAACATGCTGACCGAGATCGTTGCGGCGCCGGAGGTCTACAAGAAGATCGTCGGCATGCAGATGCTGGTCGAAGGTCTGGCGATGGGTGCGTTCGCGACGCTGTATCAGAAGTCGCAGGACCCGCTTCTGGTGAAACTTTGCCAGCTGGTGATGACCGATGAGGCGTTCCACCACAAATTCGGAAAGATCTGGGCCGACCGCACGATCCCGAAACTTTCGGCTGAAGAGCACAACATCGTCGAGGACTGGGCGGCGCAATGCTTCCAGACCCTGCTGTTCAACCTCGTCAATTCCGAGCAGATGCAGACCGTGTATGCGAACGTCGGCATCGACTGGCAGGATGCGCGCGCCGCGATCATGGAAGCCTATACCGACGACGACCGCCGCGAGAGCATGAAGCAGTCGACCAATATCTTCCGCGTGCTCATAAAGACGCTGCTGAACGCCGGCATCATCACCGATCGCACGCGCGCGTTCTATGCGATGTATGTCGATATGGATGAACTGAAGGGCGAAGGCGACCGCATGGTCGGCGACGACATCGCCGAGGAAGGCATCCAGTACCTGCAGTCGATCAACTTCACCGGCCGCAGCGGCGCACTTCTCGCGGCGGAATAGTCCTTAGAACATCGTCATGGCCGGGCAGCGTCAGCGCGACCCGGCCATCTGTTTCGAAAGCCCGGCCGGCGTGCCGGGCTTTTGCTTTTCGGGCATCGCATCGTCATAGATGCATCCATGACGAACACGCGCCGTGCCGAACTCGAAGCCGCCGAAGCCAGAGGCATGGCGATGTTCGACGCCATCGAGCGCGCGGGCCTCATCGCACCGGGCCGCAGCGAGGCCGAGGTCACACAGGATATCGAGCGGCTCGCCGAGCGTGAGTTTGGCGTCAGGCGGCATTGGCACAAGCGTCTGGTGCGCACGGGACCGAACACGGTCTGCACCTATTACGACGAGCCGCCGCTGCGCCAGATCGGTCAGGAGGACACGGTCTATCTCGACCTCGGACCGGTGTTCGAAGAATGGGAAGCCGATATCGGCCGCTCTTATGCAATGGGCGGCGATCCCGACAAGCAGCGCCTTATTGCGGATTTGCCGCGCGTGTTCGAACGGGTGAAGGCGCATTACGATGCATCCCCCGACATAACGGGTGAAGTGCTCTATCACTTCGCGCGGCGTGCCGCGGAAGACGCGGGCTGGCTGTTCGGCAACAACAGCGCCGGACATATCGTGGGCGAGTTTCCGCACGCCCAGCGCGTTCCAGGCCAAGACCGCACGCAACACGGCATCAAACCGGGCAATGCCAAACGCATGCGCGATCCCGACGACAACGGCCATGAGCGATTCTGGATTCTGGAAATCCATCTCGTCGACAAGGCGCGCATTTTCGGCGGCTTCTACGAACGGCTGCTCTGAACATTGACCGCCTGTTCTTCAAATGTTCCAATGCAGGGATGTACGGCACAGCACCAGATGTCGCGCGCGGGGTCAGCCGCCTGCTGATCCAGGAAGGCTTTTCGCCGATCCTGGAATTCACGCTCGCCAATGGGCGCAGGCTCGATGTCGCCGCGATCGGTCCCGACGGCACGATGCTGGGCGTCGAGATCAAGGTCAGCGTTGCCGATCTCAAGGGCGATCAGAAATGGCCCGAATATCTCGAGTTCTGCGAGCTTTTCTATTTCGCGATCCCGCCCAGTTTTCCGGACCATCATGTGCCGGACGGCACCGGCCTGATCGTCGCGGACCGCTATGGCGGCGCGATCGTCCGTCCCTCGCAACGCACGCAGCTTCACGCAAGCCGCCGCAAGGCCGTGACCCTGAGCTTCGCACGCGTGGCAGCACAACGCCTTTCGATGGCGCTCGAACTCGCGAGCGATCCCGCGCGCGTGTTGGGAGAGATACCGGAATGAAAAAGCCCACGAAGAAATCCGCAAAAGGCATCACGGCCGCACAGTTGAAGAAGATCGCTCTGTCATTTCCCGAAACGGAAGAAGGGATTTCCTACACACATCCCGCGATATTGGCTTTTGGAAAATTCTTCACGCGCTATCGCAAGGAGGACAATTCCTTCGTGCTGGCGGTGTCGGGAATAGAGCATCGCGACATGCTTTTGGAGATGGATTCCAAAACCTATTTCATCACCGATCACTATAAGAGTTTTCCCGGCGTGTTGGTGCGCCTTGAGCACGTCACGCCGGAAGAAGTGCGCGCGATGCTGGAATGCCGCTGGCGCGCGATGGCGCCGAAGAAATTGCTGAAAGAAATCGATGCGGCTGTGTCAGCAAAAACGCCAAAAACAAAGAAGCGTTAGCGCGGGCTGCGCTTGGCGAGGATGCGCTGCAAGGTGCGGCGGTGCATGTTGAGGCGCCGCGCCGTTTCCGACACGTTGTGACCGCAGAGTTCGTAGACGCGCTGAATATGCTCCCAGCGCACGCGATCCGCCGACATCGGATTTTCCGGCGGCTTGGGCTTTGAGCCAGGCTGCGCCATCAGGGCCGCAAGAATGTCGTCGGCGTCCGCCGGTTTGGGCAGATAGTCGATGGCGCCGTATTTCACCGCGGCCACGGCGGTCGCGATATTGCCGAAGCCGGTTAGCACCACGACGCGCGAATCCGGACGTACCGCATGCAGGGTCTCGAGCACGTCGAGACCGTTGCCGTCCTCCAGCTTGAGATCGACCACGGCATAAGCCGGCGGCGTTTCCTTTGCTTTCGCCTTTCCCTCCGCCACGCTTTCGGCGATGGCGACGGTGAAGCCACGCGCTTCCATCGCGCGCGCCAGACGCTCGCGCAGCGGACGGTCGTCTTCCACGATGAGAAGGGTTTTGTCTTCGGAGGTATTCATGTCGGGGGTCTTTACCCCCCTTTTGGCCCCGGGTTCAATCCTCTTGAGCGGTGGTGGGCGGGCTTTCGCCGTCGATGACCCCACGCGGCCAACGCACGTTTACCCACGCCCCGCCGCCGGGCAGATTGACGGCCTTCACCGTGCCGCCGGTCTGTTCGAGCAACGTCTTGGCGATGAAAAAGCCCAGACCCATGCCTTCATGCTGCCCCAGTTCGGCGCTGGGTCCGAGTTCGCTTTCGCCGAGCGCATGATGGCCGGGACGCGAGGTGATGTAGGGCTCGCCGATACGCTCAAAGATGTCCGGCGCAAAACCGGGACCGTCGTCTTCCACGGAAATATGCAATTCGGCGGCATTGAAGCCCGCCTGAATGCGCACGCGGGAACGCGCGAAATCCGCTGCGTTCTCGAGGATGTTGGCAATGCCGTGAAGAAGTGCCGGCGCGCGCCACACCTGCGGCGGCGCTTCGCCATTGCCGTCGATCTCGATTCCGATCTCGACATCCTCGCCGCGATAGGGCTCGGCGATGTTGTCGAGCAGCGCGCCGAGCGGCAGGCGCGCGGTCGCGCCCAGCATTGCTTCTTCGGGATTGGCGAGACGCGCCAGAATCGCGCGGCAGCGCTCGGCCTGCGCCCGCAGAAGACGTACGTCTTCGACCTCGGCGGAATCCTGCGGCAGTGCGTGTTCCAGTTCGCGCGCGACCACGGCGATGGTGCCGAGCGGCGTGCCGAGTTCGTGTGCGGCTGCCGTCGCCAGCGCACCGAGAGAAGCGAGGCGATGTTCGCGCGCAAGCGCCAGCTGCGTGGCCGCAAGACCGGCCGACATGCGCGCGCTCTCGCTCGCGATCCGCCAGGCGTAGATCGAGGTGAACCCGATACCGATCACCAGCGACGCCCAGATGCCGGCCTGATAGAGCAATGGAAGATAAAGCGTCTGTCCCGATTCCCAGGGAAGCGGTTTGTGGATGACGGAAATCACCGACACCGAAACCAGAGCGATTGCGCCAAGGATCAGCGTGTTGCCGAGATTGAGCGTGGCGGCGGCGATGACGACAGGCGCCAGGAACATCAGCGCGAAGGGATTGGCGATTCCTCCGGTGAGATAGAGCAGCGCCGCCAG
>CAZCJI010000067.1:0-11344 GCA_964498625.1 uncultured Rhizobium sp. | reverse complement strand
TGCATGCCGTCGAGCACGCGGCCGAAAGCGGTGAGATTGCGGTCGAGCCTGCGCGGCGCTTCGCCGATGACGATGTAGAACTCGGTCGAGGCCGTATCGGCGCCGTTGTCGCGCGCGAACGCGAACGTGCCCGGGCAATGGATGATCCATTCGGTCTTTTTCCTGGGATCGCGCCCGACGGGGAACCCATCGACATGGCCGGTCTGCTTCGCGAAAAGATCGGGCGAGCCCGACGGCGTGAATTGCAAATCATGACCCCAGGGCCGTTCGAACTCGGCCTTCAGCGGCGGCCATTCCTTGCTCTTTTTGTCGTCGCCCTCGCCGATGCCGCCCTGCGCCACGAAACCTTCGATCACGCGATAGAAATTCGTGCCGTCGAAGAAATGCGCGCGGATCAGCGCCCGCATGCGCTCGACATGTTTGGGCGCAAAGGCCGGCGACAATTCCACGGCAACCTCGCCGTACTTCGTGCCGATCAGCACCAGATTGTCGGGATCGACGGGGCGCCAATCCTTTGCGTCATCGGCCGCTTGCGCAACACCTATGGCAAAAATCGTTGCAGTTGCGGCAGCCAGAACAGACTTCTTCATGCCCAATCCCTATCCTGCGACGCGAAGCGGCATTGTCGCCGCTTTGAGGCACTCTATCAAACACCATGGACGCGAAACTCCCCGATCCCACCATCGACGAAAGCGCGCAGACCGCTGCGCTGCCGACGCTGCTCGCGGTGATTTTCGTCAATCTGGTCGGCTTCGGCATTGTCGTCCCCTTGCTGCCGTTTTACGCGAAATCGTTCAATGCACCCGCCTGGCAGATGGCGCTGATCTTCTCGGCCTATGCGATGGGGGCGTTCTTCGGCGAGCCGTTCTGGGGACGCCTGTCCGACCGCATCGGCCGCAAGCCGATCCTGATCAGCACAGTCTGCGGCAATTGCCTTTGCTATCTGGCGCTCGCCTTTGCGCCGAATATCACGGTCGCGTTCCTGGTGCGCCTGATCGGTGGCATGGCGAGCGGCAATGCCTCCGTCATCCAGGGCTACATCGCGGATGTGACGCCGGAGGACAAACGCACCGGCCGCATGTCGTATCTGAGCGCCGCTTACAATCTTGGTTTCATCGTCGGGCCCGCGCTTGGCGGATTGCTCGCGCATCCCTCGGCCGGTCATGACGGTTTCCGGATTCCGTTGATCGTGGCGTCGACCCTGGCCGCGATTTGCGTGATCGGGATCATCCTGTTCGTGAAGGAGAGCCGCGCGCATCCCCATCACGAATTCGACGACGGACCGACGCGCTGGGCAGTGCTCGGCCGCGCCCTGACGCACCCGGTGATCGCGCGGTTGATAGCCGTGACGTTCCTCGCCGGCTCCGCGTTCATGGGGATCGAATTTGTGTTCGGGCTGTGGAGCGCCGCGCGCTTCCAATGGGGACCGCGCGAGGTGGGCCTCGCTTTCGCGGTCGTCGGCATCGTCGCGGCGTTCTGCCAGATATTCCTGACCGGGCGATTGTCGGAGCGTTTCGGCGAAAGCCGCGTGCTGGCCGCCGGCATGGTGCTGACGGCCATCGCGATCGGCTTGCAACCCTTCACGCACGGCATCGGCGTTGTCGTGTTGCTCGGCATCTCGGCGCTCGGCCAGTCGGTCGCGTGGCCGAACGTATCGTCATTGATCTCGCGCCATGCGGAAGTGGAGCATCAGGGGCAATATCAGGGGCTGAACAATGCCACCGGGGCGCTCGCGCGGCTCAGCGGACCGCTCGCATCCGGTTTCGTCTTCACGACCATCGGTGTCAATGCGCCGTTCTATCTCGCGGGATTGCTTGTGATTCCGGCGATCTTCCTGGCGCTGCGGGAGCAGCGACGTCAGGGCTTACGGACGAATCCGTGCGAAAATCCGGTTGAACCCCAATAATAGCCTGCAACAACGCCTTTGTTATTGATGCTCTGCGCAATCGTTCCTCTGCCATCGGTCCCGCCGGCATCTGGAGCGTCGAAGGTCGCCACATCGCCGTTCGCCGATCGAACGAAGCTGTGCTGCACTTGATCCGAGCCCTGATAGTAGCCGGTCGCATCGCTATGGTCGTTGACGCCTGAGATTTGAAGATAGGTCGCGTCTTTTATATCGACGACGGTGACATTCCCTTTTTTGTCGAGCAAGAAGCCATGGGTGATGCCATTCACATCGATATAGCTTCCTCCCACTGTGCCTCTTTTGTTGACGCTATAAGCGTGCGAACTCTTCTGCCCCTTCGACAGGTTAAGCATTTTGAACTTCCCGTTCGGCGAACGCAGATACGCGTGAGCGACCAGGCTGTCGTCCACGGACCATCCGACGATCTCGCCGGTATCACTAGCCGCCGAGACAAAGGTACCTGCTTTTTCGCTGGTCCCGTCGGTTCCAGCTTTCGGCGCATCGAAGAGCGTAAAGTTGCCGGCATTGTCGCGGACGAAGCCATGCCACAATCCGTCAGTGGCTCCGAAATAGCCGAAAACCGTGCCGTCAGCACTTATATCGCGGGGGAAGGTGCCCATCTCATCAGATTCGCCAGGTGGCGCGAACTTGGTAATGTGACCTTTGGAGTCATCGATAAAGGCGCCGCCCGTTTCAATTGCCCCAGTGGCAAGTCCACCAGCGGCAAGCGCAATGCCGAACACATCATAGTCACTCGGACCCACGGTCGTGTATGTGCCATTCGGATGCCGGATGAAGCCTGCCTCCACCCCGGATTGACCGTCGCAGCAGTAGCTGCCGGCAATGTTGCCCTTCTTGTCGATGCTGTTGGTGCTGACGGACGTTTCGATCGAGCCGTCCGGATCGAATTCCACGATTGTGGGTTTCGCGAGCGCCGGCAGCGAAACAAGTCCGAGCAGAATCGAAAAAACCGTACCGCTGCGAGTTATCATGACTTTCCCCAAGGCGTGAACCCAGACCAAATGTAAATGTGGCTGAGTTTGAAAGCCAGTCGCATCTTGTTGTGACAGTCTTGTTCATTTGACACCACAACCTGCCGCTCGTGGAATCCCGGCGCATTTGGGCCTTTATTTCCGGGAGACTTCCATGCGCTCGAAACCCTGCCTTGTCGCAATGGCGCTCGCCTTTACATTATTTGCGTCCGCCGCCACAGCCAAATTCATCATGCTTCAGGTGTTCGAGGGCAATAACGCTCTCTTTCCGATAGCGGGAATCACGATCGACAACAGCGGCAATATTTTCGGGACCTCCATGTACTACGGAAGCTCCAAGAAATGTCCGGTCGGCTGCGGCGAGATCTTCGAGACATCTCCGCTCGGCCACGGCCAGTGGACAACCACCGCACTCTATAGTTTCGAGGATGGCAGCGACGGCGCCTATCCCCAGTCGCCACTCACACTTGATGCCTCCGGCAACCTCTACGGATCGATAGGCGCGGGAAACACTTCCCAGATCTATCGCCTCGCGCCACAAGGAAGCAGCTGGAGCTTTTCAGTCCTGTCTGTTTTTCCACAAGGCGACAGCGCGGACGACTACACGCCGCTGCTCTATGCCAACAATTCTCTCTTAGGCCTGGGCTGGAACGGTCAAGGCACTATCTTCCAGCTGACGGAGCCGCTAGGCGGTGGACTTCCCTGGACGCTAACCACGCCCTTCACATTTCCCAGCGGCGTTCGTCCCGACTGGATCGCATCCGATTCCGGCATGCAAAACATCTATGTCTCCACGGACGAGGGCAATGGCACCGTCGTGCAACTGATCTCCGGACAACCGTGGACCGAAAATATTCTCTACAGCTTCAAAGGCGGCACGGATGGCTACGGTCCCAGCTTCGTGATGGCTGGAACGGATGGCTCCGTTTATGGAACGGCGAGCGGCGGAAGGCGCCAGAAAAAACTGGGCGGCGGCGGCATCGTTTTCCGGCTTACGCCTCCGCAGAAGTCCGGCGGCGCGTGGACGAAGACAACGCTCCACAATTTTAGCGGCTGGCCACCGACATCTTTGACAGCCGGACCCAACGGCGTGCTGATCGGCGTCGTATTCGGCGAAGAGGACGCTGGCGCCGGCTATGCATTTCAGCTCACGCCACCACAAGGCCAGGGCGAGAAGAGCTGGACCTATCGCAAGCTCGCCGGCGTAAAACGCAGCGGCAGCTGCAACCCCATGAACGTGCAATACGGCAAGGACCACGCAGTCTATGGCGTTCTCAGCGGCCTCTGCGATTCCGTCGCCGGCATATTCGAAGTGAAATAAGAAAAGCGCCCCTCGTCAGAGAAACGCTTTTCCACCTTCTCGATTGCGACTTACTGCGGCGCGCTTTGATCCGGCACGGCCTGCTGTTGGATCTGCGGCTGTTGTGTCGTGGTGGTGTCGGGTGCGCTCTGCTGCGTCGTGGAAGGCGCAGCCGTGTAAGATGGCGTCGTATCTGGCGTCACGCTTTGTGACGGAGCAGATGGCATCTGCGCTGCGTCCGGTGACGTCATTGGTGACGACGTTTCAGACTCCGGCGCAGTCTTTACCGCCGATGTATGGTCCGTGAGCTTCGCTTTCACCGTGCTCGCTGACTTCGCTTTGACCAGTCTGCTCGGCGCGGTTGTCTTGATTTCCGGTGCGGGCGACTGAACCTCGGGCGTAGCGACAGTCTGTGGCGCAGGTGTTACAGCATCTGGCTGTGTCACAACCGGTTGCGCGGACGGCGTCAACGCGACCGGCTGATTGACCGCGGATTGCTGTTTCACCGGCGTGGACGGGAGCAGGCTGTGCGACGTGTAGGCGTAGGCTCCAACAGCCACGACACCGAGAACCACGGCTGTGGCGGCAAGCAACTTGCTCTTGCTGCTGGATTCTTCCGGTTCGGACGCATGATAGCCGCGCAGGTCCGCGCCACGCATATCGGTCATGCTCATCGCTTTGTCTCCTCCGTGTATGGGATGCAGAGAAAACGTGGCGCGCGCGTGCGGGTTCCGTCAGGAAACAAGGCATGTTTGTGGCGACAAAGGATCCCGCCCCTTGCCGAGTTTCGGCAAAATGATAGCGTTCGGCGGCCCAGGATTTCGAGGTCCACGATGTTTCGCCGGTTTGCCCTGCTGTTGTCGGTCTTGTTCGTTGCGGCGCCCGCCTCCGCGCAAACGATGAAGAACCTCGCGCATCAGCCGCCGGACGGCGCGCTCATCACTTTCCAGATGACGGACGGCACCGTGTTGGCGCAGGGCAATGGTGAATCCGACTGGTACAAACTGACCCCAGACATCAACGGTAGCTATCAGAACGGCACCTGGACGAAAATGGCGAGCCTTCCGAGCGGCTATCAACCGCTCTATTTCGCCGAAGCGGTGCTCGCCGATGGGCGTCTCGTGATCGAAGGTGGCGAATATAACTTCAACGAATTCTCGTTTACGAATCTGGGCGCGGTCTACGATCCGCTGAAGAACACCTGGACCGCACTCACGCCGCCGAAGGGCGACAAGTATATTGGCGACTCCCCCGGCGTCGTCCTTCCGAACGGCAACTATCTTCTCGGCGATAAATTCAAGAAAATCATGGCGTCGCTCGATCCAGCGACCCTTGCCTGGACCGCCGTGCCCAACAAAGGGAAGAACGACTTCAACGCCGAAGAAGGCTGGACGCTGCTGCCCGACGGCACGTTCGTGACCGTGGACGTGAAGGACCATCCCAAGTCGGAGCGCTATATCCCCGAGAAGGGCAAATGGGTCGATGCGGGTGACCTTCCCGCCGATCTGTGGGAGCCGCAGAATTGCTGCGGCTGCATCACCTACGATCCCAAGAAGCCCTGCTATCAGCCGCCGGGCGAAGTGGGGCCGGCGATCCTGCGTCCCGATGGCACCGTGTTCGCAACGGGCGGTATCGCGGCCCAAGGCGATCGCGCGCACACCGACATCTGGACACCGCCAAGCGGGAGCGACAAGAAAGGTCATTGGACGGCGGGGCCCGATTTTCCAGCCAATGAAGATTCCGGCGATTGCTACGGATCGCTTCTTCCGAACGGCAATGTGCTTGTGCAAACCCTCTCCGGGTCTCTGTATGAATTCGACGGCACGAACCTGACGCGCGAGCCATTCAACGGCGCGGGCGGCAATCTGATGATCCTGCCGTCGGGCGAAACGCTGGTCGGCGGATTCGCCGTCTACCAATCGACAGGGACCTACGACCCGTCCTGGGCGCCAACGGTGACCTCGGCGCCCTCCAGCGTGACACGCGGTTCGACCTATCAGATCTCCGGAACGCAGTTCAACGGCTTGAGCCGCGCCAATTCCTTCGGCGACGAGGACGACAGCGCGACCAACTATCCGCTGGTGCGCATCAAGAACAATGCGACCGGGCACGTGTTCTATGCACGTACACATGATCACAGCTCGATGGGCGTGGCCACGGGTGCAGCGATCGTCTCGACCAACTTCGATGTTTCGTCGGGTACGGAGACCGGCGCGAGCACATTGGTCGTTGTCGCCAACGGCATACCGTCCTCGCCGGTGTCGATCACGGTGAACTAGCCGTTCTTCTTGATCCCGTTCAGGAGATAACCGCCAGGCGATAGCCCACGCCGGGCTCGGTTGCGATCAGTTCGGGCGAACCTTCCAGTTCGAGCTTCTGGCGCAGCTGGCGGATGACGACGCGCAGATATTGCACGTCGTGAAGATGGGCCGCGCCCCACACCTCCTGAAGAAGCTGCTGATGTGTGACGACCTTGCCCGCGTGCATGACCAGAAAGCGCAGCAGGCTGTATTCCTTGGGCGAGAGGTGAATCTCTTTGTCACCCACATGCACATGACGATTGACCAGATCCACCGCGAGCGGGCCGGTGCGGAAGATGGGCTGTTCGCCGGCACTCTGCAGACCATGACGTAGAGCCGCCTTCAGCCGCGCCAGAAGCTCGGCCATGTCGAACGGTTTGGTCACGTAGTCGTCGGCGCCGAGTTCGAGTGCCCTCACCTTGCCGTCGATATCGCTCCGTGCCGACAGCACGAGAATGGGTGTCAGCGCGGTCGCGCGGATCTTCTCGACAATCGCGAAACCGTCCTGATCGGGAAGGCCCAGATCGAGGATGACAATGTCGGGCTTCTCGCGCGTGAAAGCCTTGAGCGCTTCGGCGCCATTCCCCGCCTCGACGAGTTCATAGCCATGTGGCGGAAGACCCGTGCGCAAGAGACGCCGGATCTGCGGTTCGTCATCGACAACAAGAATTTTCGGCTTTGCGGCCATTCACGAACCCTGCGTGCGTGGAAACGTTAGCGTGAGCACCGCGCCGCTGCGATCGCCGCGGTTGCCGGCATTGAGCGTACCGCCGAACGCCTCGACAAAGCCGCGTGCAACCGCAAGCCCCAGCCCCGTGCCCGCCGCGCGCCGGTCGACCGCTTTTGCGCGATAGAATTTGTCGAAGATGTGCGGCAAATCCGCGGCAGGAATACCCGGCCCTTCGTCTTCGACGGTCAGGATCACGCGCGTTGGTTCAGCCTGGGCCCGAACGCGGATGGCCGAGCCTGCCGGCGCGTATTTGGCGGCGTTGTCGAGAATGTTGACGATCGCCTGTTCGGCCAGCAGCGGATCGGCCGTGACAAGCGGAAGGTCGTCCGGCATGTCCCGCACGACACGATGATCGGAGAGCCTGCGCGCCAGCCGCTTGAACGATTCATCGACAAGATCCTGCACCTGTACGGTCTCCGGTTTGGCGCCGAGTGCGCCCGCTTCGAGCCGCGACATGTCGAGCAGATTGCCCACGAAACGATCGAGACGCTCTGCCTCCTCGCGGATCGTCGCCAGCAGATCGGCCGTTTGCTGTTTGTCGTAAAGATCGACGCCGGACAGAAGCGTCGTCGAGGCCCCGAGGATCGAGGCCAGCGGCGTGCGCAAATCGTGCGACAGAGAACTCAGCATCGCGACGCGCAGCTTGTCCGCCTCCGCACGCACCTGTGCCTCGTCGATCTGGGCGGCCAGCAGGGAACGCTCGACCGCCAGCGCGGTCTGATCGAGCAAGGAATCGAGAAGGCGCCGGTCGTCCGGCGACATCAGCCCGCGGCTTTCTTCACCCATCAACCCGACAACACCGACAAGTCCGTGCCCGGTTCGCATCGGCAGGAACAGCCGCTTGGCGCCGGGCAACGTATCGGCGCCGCGTCCGGCGGCAGCGCCTTTCTCCCAACACCACATCGCGGCCGCCAGATCCTGCGCGTCGAGTTCGTCTTCCGGCGGATAGCCGGCGCGGATTTCAATGCGCTTCGTTTTGACGTCGGGCAGAAGGATCACGACGCTCATCTTGAGCATCGACGCGATCTGGAAAGCCGCAGCCCAGAGAATATCGTCGATCTGCGCGATGGCCGCGAGCTTGCCCGTGAACTGGTAAAGCTCGCTCGCCAGTGTCGCGCGCATCGCCGCGATATCGGCCTGGGCACGGACGCGCGCGGCCAGATTGGCCACCGTCACGCCGACGAGTAACAGCACCGCAAACGAGAGCCAGTTGTTCGGGTCGGAAATGGTGAAGGTGTAGCGCGGCGGGAGGAAAAAGAAGTTGTATGCCAGCACACTCAACACGGTCGTGAAAAGCGCGGGCCTTTGCCCGAACGAAATCGCCATGAGCAGCACGGGGATGAGGAAGAACATCGCGATGCTGCCGACCGCGTGCGCCATGATCGCATTGAACGCCAGGGCGACGCCGACCGTGGCAGCGACAGCCAGCGCCGCCCAGAAATATCCGCCAAAGCTCTCAGGTGCCTTGACCCCTGTCGGCGTACCCGCTTTCGGGGCCGCGAGATCGGCCTGCGCCATCACCGCGGTGACACTGATGGTGCCGCTCTGCCGCATCAGATCGCGAACGACAGAGCCGTTCAGAATTTCGAACCAGCGTGAGCGCTCCGACTTGCCGATCAGAATCTGCGTAACGTTGTTCTTGCGCGCGAACTCCAGAACAGCGCTGGCAATGTCGCGGCCCGGCACGGTCGCGGTTTCGGCGCCGAGACGCTGCGCCAGACGCAGCGCGTCCGCGATACGGTCCTTCTGCGGTTCGCTCAGGGACAGATGCCGAGCGCTTTCGACATAGAGCGCGGTCCACGGCGCACGAATGCCGTCAGCCATGCGCTTCGCCCGCCGCACCAGCTCGGTGCTGGAAGGATGCTCATTAACGCATACGAGCACGCGCTCTCCGGCCGGTCCGCCGATCGCGCGCGCCTGGGAGTACTCGGTGACATCGCGGTCCACGCGCTGCGCGGTGCGGCGCAAGGCCAGTTCACGCAACGCCGTAAGGTTGCCCGGCGAAAAGAAATGCTTCAGCGCACGCTCGGCCTGCGCCTTGACGTAGACTTTACCCTCGCGCAGGCGTTGGAGCAGATCGTCCGCCGTCGTATCGACCAGCTCTATCTCGCTTGCTTCGTCCAAGATCTTATCCGGCACAGTCTCGCGAACATGGATGCGCGTGATCTGCGCGACCACGTCGTTCAGGCTCTCGATGTGCTGGATGTTGATCGTTGAATAGACATCGATGCCGGCCGCGAGAAGTTCTTCGACGTCCTGATAGCGTTTCGGGTGGCGGCTGCCCTCGGTATTGGTGTGCGCGAGTTCATCGACGAGCGCGAGCTCCGGATGGCGCACCAGCAGAGCGTCCAGATCCATCTCCGCCACCACACGCCCTTTGTAGAGAGAGCGCTTCTTGGGGATGATGTCGAAGCCCCTGGTCAGAGCGTCGGTTTCCTGCCGGCCATGCGTCTCGACCACGCCGATGACGACATCGACGCCGTCGAACCGGCGCCGCCGCGCCTGCGACAGCATCTCGTAGGTCTTTCCGACGCCGGGGGCAGCGCCGAGGAAGATTTTGAGCTTTCCGCGCCCCTCGCGTCCGGCTCGCGCGAGCAACGCCTCCGGCGAGGGACGGTCATCAATGGCCATGCGGCGAGTCTAGCTCAACCGTGCGCGCCGTGCATGCCGTCCAGCGCGAGGTTCAGTTTCAGCACATTAACATGCGCCTCGCCGATTACACCCAGGAACCGGCCTTCGGTGTGGGCATCGACGATCTGACGCACGGACGCTTCCGGCACACGTCGCGCTTTCGCCACGCGCGGGATCTGGAAATAGGCGGCGGCGGGCGTGATGTCCGGGTCGAGGCCGCTGGCCGAGCTTGTGACCAGATCGACCGGGATCGGCTGGTTCGGGTTTTCGGCATGGAGCTTTGCGGCATCGCCCGTCACGCGCTTGAGCAGAGCCTTCGAGGTCGGCCCGAGATTGGAGCCAGAGGAGTTCGCGGCGTCATAGCCATTGCCGGCGGCTGAGGGACGGCCATGGAAGTATTTGGCGTTCGCGAAGTTCTGGCCGATGAGTTCGGAGCCGATCACCTTGCCGTCCTTTTCGATCAGGCTGCCATTGGCCTGATGCGGAAACAGCATCTGGGAAAGGCCGGTCATGCCGAGCGGATAGGCAAGCCCGGTGAGAAGCGTCATCACGACGATCATCAGGATAGCGGGTCTGATTTGTCTGAGCATGGGAACCTCACGCGAGTCCGGTGGCGGTGACGATGATGTCCACCAGCTTGATGCCGATGAACGGGACGACGATGCCGCCGACGCCATAGATGAGCAGGTTGCGGCGCAGAATCTGCGCAGCGCCGACCGGCTTGTAGGTCACGCCTTTCAAGGCCAGCGGAATGAGCGCCACGATGATGAGCGCGTTGAAAATGATCGCGGACAGGATCGCGCTCTGCGGTGAGTGCAGGCCCATGACGTTCAGTGCCTGAAGCTGCGGATACAGCACGACAAACATCGCGGGAATGATCGCGAAATATTTGGCGACATCGTTTGCAATGGAAAACGTCGTCAGCGCGCCACGCGTCATCAGCAGCTGCTTGCCGATCTCCACGATCTCGATGAGCTTGGTCGGGTCGCTGTCGAGATCGACCATGTTGCCGGCCTCGCGCGCCGCCATCGTGCCTGTATTCATCGCGACGCCGACATCGGCCTGGGCGAGCGCGGGCGCATCGTTGGTGCCGTCGCCGCACATCGCGACCAGTTTGCCTTTCGCCTGCTCGTCGCGGATGAGCTTGAGCTTGGTTTCCGGCGTCGCCTGCGCCAGGAAATCGTCCACGCCCGACTCGGCCGCTATGGCGGCGGCGGTCAGTGGATTGTCGCCGGTGATCATCACCGTGCGGATGCCCATTCGGCGCAGCGCCGAGAAACGCTCGCGAATGCCGCCTTTCACGATGTCTTTCAGGCGAATGACGCCCAGCAGCCTGTGATCTTTCGCAACAGCCAGTGGCGTGCCGCCCGACTTCGCGATGCTGTCCGAGATCAGCGTGAGCGCCTGCGCGTCGTTGGCGCTCGCATTGGCCCAGGCGAGCACGGCATCGACCGAGCCTTTCCGGATCGACGCGCCGCCGGCATC
>CAZCJI010000066.1:0-11380 GCA_964498625.1 uncultured Rhizobium sp. | reverse complement strand
CATCAGCGAGGCGTTCTCCACCGGATCCCAGAACCAGAAGCCGCCCCAGCCGAGCTCGTAATAGGCCCACCACGATCCGCCCGCGATGCCGATGGTGAGTGCGATCCAGGCGATCAGCATGAACGGCCGCGCGGCACGCGCCCAGATGCGATCGACATCGCCGGTGATGAGAGCGGCTGCGGCATAGGCAAATGTCGCCGAAAGACCGACATAGCCCGTGTAGAGAACCGGCGGATGGAACGCGAGACCGCGATCCTGCAACAGCGGATTGAGCCCCGCGCCTTCGAACGGCATCGGATCGAGGCGCAGGAACGGATTCGATGTCAGAAGAATAAAGAGAAGAAACGCCGCCGCGAGCAATCCCTGCACGCCAAGCGCTGCCGATGTGAGTTCTTCACCGCCGCGTTTGAACAACGCGATGCCCGCCGAATAGATCGACAGCACCAGCACCCACAGCAGCATCGAACCTTCGTGGTTTCCCCACACGCCGGTGATCTTGTAGATCAGGGGTTTCAGCGTGTGCGAATTGTTGGCGACGTCGGCAACGCTGAAATCCGACGTAACGAACGCATATTCGAGTGCGCCGAATGCGAGCGCCGTGAATACGAACTGGCCGAGCGCGCTGCTCGTCGCGATCGCGCGCGCCTGCGCACCACGCACGCCGAGCAATCCGGCCGCTGCCTGCACCAACGCGAGCGCCAGCGCCAGGCAGAGCGCGAGTTGCCCGATCTCGCCTGTCACTCGTGGCCCTCTTTCCAGCGGCCGCTGCGTTTCAGCGCATCGACGACATCGGGCGGCATGTAGCGCTCATCGTGCTTGGCCAAAATCTCGCTGGCGTCGAAAACGTGCGCATCGTTCAGGCTTCCCATTGCGACCACACCCTGCCCTTCGCGAAACAGCGCAGGAAGAATACCGGAAAACTCGACCGGCACACGCGAGCGGCCGTCGGTAACGACAAAGTCCACTTCTGCACCCTTGCCGTGATGCACGCTGTTCTTTTCGACCAGTCCGCCGATGCGGAAAGCGACGCCTGACGCGACATGCTTCGCCGCCACGTCGCTCGGGCTATAGAAATAAAGGACATTGTCCTGAAGCCCGTAAACGATCAGCGCGGCCGCTCCCGCGCCCGCCACGACGACGGCAATCGCAAAGGCAACGCGGCGGCGCTTTTTCGGTGTCACGCGGTCCGTATATATAAGGTGACAGGTTCTTCCAATATTCCGCCCCGGTTCCGCCGGAATCGAGGGGCACGCTTCGATCATTCGTTGAAGGGGATAGCCATGAAAGCCTTGCGTTTTGCGGTTCTCGCTGCGGCCGCGCTTTTTGTCGCGGCGTGCCTGCCGGTCTCGACCAAGAACCCCGTCGGCACGACAGCCGGGTTCAAACAGGACGCTTCGATCGTCGGCGTCTGGAAAGTCGAGCCTGAGAAGGACGAACCCGACAACAAATTGGGCGTGCTCGCATTCCTCAATGCGTCGGATGAGGACGCCATGACCGCTGTCTTGCTGGCGCCAGCGAAAGGCGCGGGCGACTGGGGCAGCTACAACCTCAAGCTCGCCACTTTGGGTGAGAACCACTTCATGAATGCGTGGGCCGCGACGAACGATGGAAGAGCCGCCGACAAGGACGAAGCCGCCACGGACGTGCCGGTGCTCTATCGCCTCGGCAAGGACGGCAAACTGACGCTCTGGCTTCTGGACGAAGACAAGGCGCGCGCCGTCATCAAAAGCGGAAAGCTGAAAGGCGAGGTCGGACAAGGCAGCATGGGCGATGTGCGCATCACCGCGGAACCGGCCCAGCTCGACAAATTCTTCGCGAGCAAGGAGGGCGCGGCATTGTTCGTCAAGCCGTTCGCGGTGATGGACCGGGTGAAGTAGGCTTAGTGTCCGCCGCCGGTGCGCAGGATTTCGCGCGCATCGCCGGTGTCGTAGCCGAGCCCATCGGAGGTCAGCACGATCTGACGCGGATATTCGGCACGCGCGAGACCCTTGCGCGCGAGCGCGTTCCAGACGGCCTCGTTATAGAGTCCCGTCGCGTCCTTACCTGCCACAACCGCGTCGCCGAGATGGAAATGATCGCCGTGCGCCGACGGAAACTGGGTAATCGCGACCTCGCCATTGCTCGTCTGCGCGGCGGCGCCAGGTATGCGCGACAGCGCTTGCAACAAAGTCAGCGTGCGAAGCTGTAACGGATTGAGCTTCAGCGGATTGTGTCTAGGCGGCATGCATGTCCTCGCGCAGGTCGGTCCAGCGCGCCGCGTCGGAGCCCGGTACAGGCGGCGGACACCGCCATGCCGGCTGCGTCTTCGACATCTGCACGATGGGCCCCAGAAAATCGAGGCGCACGCCGCTCGTTTGGCATGACTTGAGAGTGTGGTCGAGTCCTTCGCCCGGAGACCAAGCATCCGGAATCTGCGCGGCGGGAATTTTGCCGAGCGACTGCAGCCATTGCGCCGTGGCACAAAGCGACACCTGCACATGCCAGCTTCCACCTTCGCGAATGCGCCGGAGCAGCGCTGCCGCCGCACCCGCCGCCGCGAGATAGCCCGTGATATAATCGCATGCCGCGGCCGGAATGAGTTCGGGCTGCGGATCGCGCGAACCTTTGCGCGAGGCTGAGAAGGCGCCCTGCTCATGCGCGATTCCGGTGGCCGATTGCGCGAGCTGCTCCCACCCGCGCCGCTCGGCCCATGGACCTTCGCTGCCGTAACACGACACCGATACATAGGTGATGCCGCGCGCGATATGCGCCAGCGCCGCCGGCGTGAAGCCATGTCTCGCGAGCGCGCCGGGGCGGTAGGAATCCACGAACACATGCGCATCGCGCACCAAACGGCGCAAAGTCTCCGCGTCGGCGGGCTTGATGAGATCCAGGAATGTCGAGCGTTTGCCCTGCCCGGTATCGAGATCGAACATCTCGATGGTATCGAGCCGCTCCGCGCGAACATGCAGAACATCGGCGCCATAAGACGCAAGCGTGCGTCCGCAGGTCGGTCCCGCCAGAACGCGCGTGAGATCGAGAATTCGAACCCCACCCAAAGGATTGCGCGCATCGCCCAGGCGCAGCGGCGGAGCATCGCCGATCTTTTTCAGAACGATCGGCGGCGTGTTCGCGAGCGCGCGGCCTTGCGGACTCTCGTTCCACTCTTCCGGCGTTCGCACGACCGCGCCGCAGAAGTTCAGATAGGCGATGGCTTCCTCGAGCGCGAAGGCGTTCCATTTCGCGGTCGCATGGGCGACGGACTCGCGTGTGTCTTGTGCGTTCAGCAGGTCGAGCATGCGCGTGTACTGGCTCGGAAAACCGCCATGAAGATGGATCCAGCGGCCATCCCCGCAACGATAGAGCCCGACGGTTGGCGCATCGGCGGCAGGCCGTTTGAATCTGTGGCCGTCGCGCCGCAGGAAACTGAACGAGACAAGCGACGCAGCCGCCGCGTTCAGATCGATGGCGATGTCCTGCCTTTCGCCGCCGCGCAGGCGCCAGATCTCCGCCGCGGTCGATGCCGAGAACCCGAGTGACGCTGCGGCAGCCTCCGCGACGTGAAACGGCGTTGGAACGATGGGATCGGCGCCCACGAACGCCGGCGCGCTCAACGGCGCCAGCCCGGTGATCCGATTCAGATTCTCGAAGGCTTTACGGGGGGCCATGCATTACTCCAGCAGCCCGGTATAATCCGGTCCAACGCCCCGCCAAATCATTTTAGCACAACAACGAGGTTCGTCCATGCCAGGACCGTTTGATGGCATTCGTGTGATCGATTTCGGACGCTATATCGCGGGCCCGTTTTGCGCGGCGCTTCTCGGCGATCTGGGTGCGGAGGTCATTCGCGTCGAGAAACGCGACGGCCGCGAGGACCGCACGCTGGTGTCGCTCGCGGAAAACGAAGACGGAAGCCCGCGCGAGGGCGCGATGTTTCTGCAGATGAACAGAAACAAGAAGAGCCTCACGCTCGATCCGATGTCCGAGGCCGGTCGCGAGATTGTGAAGAGGCTTGTGCGCTCGGCAGACGTGGTCGTCGCCAATCTGCCCGCCGAAACGCTTAAAGCCATGGGCCTCGATTGGGAAAACGTGTCGGCCATCAATCCGCGTGCGGTGTTGGCGGTCGTGAGCGCGTTCGGCATGGAAGGGCCCTATGCGACGCGCGTGGGATTCGACGGCGTGGCGCAGGCGATATCCGGCGCGGTGTGGTTTGCCGGCACGCCGGAACAGCCCGTGCGCGCCGCGGCACCCTGGGTGGATTTTGGCACCGCATCGCTGCTGGCGCTTGGCGTCGCCGCGGCGTTGCGCGCACGCGAGACCACCGGCCGCGGCCAGATGGTCGAAGGCGCGCTGCTGCGCACAGCTCTGACATATTTTTCGCCGACATTGATTGAAGAAGCGGTACTCAAGATCGATCGCCAGCCGACGCTCAATCGCAGCCAGACCGCGGGTCCGTCCGACATCTACAAAGCCAAGGACGGATGGATCACTGTTGCGGTGAACGGCGATCCGCTGTTCCGGCGCGCGGCGAGACTGATCGGCGCAACCGAATGGCTGACCGATCCGCGCTTCGCAAGCGATAAGGCCCGCGGCGACAATGGCGCGATCATCAGCGAACGTGTCGGCCAATGGGTCGCCGAACGCTCAAGCGCGGAAGCTATCGCTGCGTTCGAAGGCGCGCGCGTTCCTGCCGGCCCGGTACTGCGCCCGCGCGAAACCCTCGACGACCCGCATGTGAGGAGCGGCGATTTCTTTCACGAGGTCGATTTTCCCGGTGTCGGCAAGGCCCCGGTCGCCGCCACGCCGGTCAAATTGCATGGCACGCCGGGCGAAGTCCGCGCGCGTCCGCCTGTGCTCGGCGAACACACCGATCAGGTGCTGCGCGAACTGGGCTATTCGTCCGCCGAGATCGATGCGCTGAAACAGGAAGGCGCGGTCTAGGCCGCGCGCGAAGCCACCGCCGCCCGGCCACGACGGCGCAGATGCTCCGCTTCTTCGGGGCTGAATATCAGCGCGGTGAGTTCGGCTGCCAGCTCGAACTGGTGTTCGGCGCCAGGCTGGCGCTCGCCTTCGGGCACGCGCATTTCCTTGATGAGGTCTTCGTTATAGCCGCGCAGATGCTGGCTCACATCGTCCATGGCATCGCGCTGCGTTGCCGCGAACGAACCCATCGCCGCATAAGGCGCGCTGCCGGCAATCAACTTTGCATAGCGCAGGCCGCGCTCGGACTTTTTGGCATCGACCGGCCTGGAGAGATCGGCGCACAACGGTCCGCCGCCATAGCTGCCGCTTTTGTGGACCGGCAGCATCGCAAGCACTTCTTTCGGCGCGCGCTCCATCAGGCCGTCCATCGTTTCGGCCACGGCTGCGCGATCGGCGAGAAGGCGTTTACCCCATCTGCCGCCGCGCCGCACCTCGATCTCGCGCACGATGTGACTGGAAAGTTCCGTGAAGCGCGCCAGATGGCCGATCAGCGCGTCCACGTCAAACGCAGGATGGCGCGACGCGCGCACCGCATTGCCGTGAATCTCGGTGTCGTTCAGCAGCAATTCTCCAACCATCCCCATATCGGTTCCGCTGATGAGAGCGTCCTGGGTCTGGTGCGTGACAATCTGTGGAATCTTGAGCGCTTCCCAAGGGTGCGCCAGACGGTTCATCGCGACAACGGCGACATAGGCCGCGGCCTCCGGCCTTGTCGCGGCGGCGCGATCGTGGATGTCGCGCAAATCCCGCAGCACGCCGTCGTTGAGCTGCGGAAAGGGCCGCGGCAACAGTTTCTGGATATCGCCGATGGCCATCCCCACCGACAGCAGGAGCGCGATCTCTTCCGCGTCCGCGAGAGCCGCATCGTCCGGAAGCGCGGCACGAACCGCATCGCGATCTTTCACAACGGCATTGTCGATCGCGGCTGCGGCCAGCGTCCAGAATTCGGCGGCGCGCGCGAGACTTTCCGCATCGCGTCCCTGAAGCACGAGCCTTTCGATATCCACCGTATAGCGCTCGACCGCATCGCACAGCAGCGCGTCGCTCAGCCAACGCCAGATCGCCACCGCATTGCTGCGCGCGATCCGGCCCTTTTGCTTTTCCTTTGCCGGTTCCTCGACGAGAAGATCCTCGAAGGGAAGGCAGAACAGGCGCAGCGGCGTCGACGAACGGTCGGAGCGCGGACGTAACGTCTCCAGAATCAGGCCATGCGGGAGACCGCGCCCGCCTGCCAGGCGATCAAGCTCGACAGCCTTCGCCAGCCGCGCCGACGCCTTGGGCGGCAGCGCCTCCAAAAAGCTGCGCAGAAGCGCCATTTTTTGTGGCGTCAGCATTGTTCACCGTGTTCCCCAAGGTGAATTTATCTTAGCGATATTAACGCTTGATTGTCACAGTATCGCGGGCAGGCTCAGCGACGCTTTCAGCCCGCTGAGCATGGACGTTCCAAGCTCCAGGCTTCCGCCATAAAGCTTGGCGATGTCTTCGACGATGGAAAGTCCGAGGCCCGAGCCCGGGACGGATTCATCCAGACGCTCGCCCCGCTCCAGAACCCGCGCGCGGTCTTCAGGCGCAAGCCCCGGGCCATCGTCTTCGACGATCAACTCCCATCGCGTGCTGCCTGCAGCCGCCGCGCGGACAGAAACACGCCGCATCGCCCATTTGCACGCGTTGTCGATCAGATTGCCTGCCATTTCCTCGAGATCCTGCCTGTCGCCCCGGAAGAACAGGGTTGGTGCGCAATCGACCTCGATCTCGATCCCGCGCGCTTCGTGAATCTGTTCGAGCACGCGGGCGAGATCGTCGAGCACGGCTTTGACCTTGGTGCGATTGCCAAGCACGTCGAGCGAACCGGCGGCCCGCCCCCGGGCCAGATAGTGATCGACCTGGCGGCGCATGGAATCGACCTGACGCTTCACGGCGTCGGAGAGCGGACCGGGCTGCGCGTCGGCCTCGCTCGAAAGCACGGTGAGCGGTGTCTTCAGGAAGTGAGCCAGATTGGCGACATGGGTGCGCGCGCGACCGACAACTTCCTCGCTGTGCTGGATAAGGCTGTTGAGTTCGCCAGCCAGTGGCGCGATCTCGGACGGGAACCGGCCTTCGAGCCTGCGCGCCTTGCCATCGCGAATCCGCGCCAGCGATTCGCGCACCCGCCGCAACGGCTGCAAGCCGACGCGCACCTGCAGGAAGATCGCGACGATCAACCCCGCCCCCAGAAGCGTGAAGGCCCAGATCAGCGTGCCGTTAAACTCGTTGATCTCGGCTTCAACATCCTTCAGATCGTCGGCAACAAGAAATGTGTAGGCACGCGTGTCGTCCGGGCGCGCCGTGGCGGTGATCGGAAATTCGACGCGCTGCGCCAGCACGCGCAGCCTTTGGCCGTCCGGACCGTCGGAGTAGCCCCAGCTCTGATCGCCGCGTTTGCGCGGATTCTCTATGTGGATCGCGTGATCGAAGAGGGAATGCGAAATCTGGACGTCCGTTTGTCCGGGATCGAGCGGGGTGATCTGCCAATAGAGACCGGAGTAAATCCGTTCGAACCGCCGATTGAGAAAACGACCTTCCAGCACGACACCGCCTTCGGGATCGGGCTCGGCGGCTGCGATCATGCCGTTCAGATCGTCCTGCAGCGTGGCGTCGAAATTTTCCTGCACCGACGAGCGGAAGGTGTTGGACAGGAAGTATCCGCCCGTCACCAGACCGAATGCCGTCCAGATCACGGCGGCCGCGATCAAGCGCGCGGCAAGCGAATTAAGCTTCGGCGCGATCTTTGCCGCCAGCGTCCGGAACATCGAGGCAATAGCCAAGGCCGCGTACCGTCTGAATAAGGTTTGAATCCAATTTCTTGCGCAGGCGTCCGACGAACACCTCGATTGTATTCGAGTCGCGGTCGAAATCCTGATCGTAAAGATGCTCCACCAGCTCGGTGCGCGACACCACCTTGCCGCGATGGTGCGCGAGATAGGCGAGCAGCCGGTATTCGAGCGAAGTCAGCTTCACCGGATTGCCATCCATCGTCACGCGGCTGGCGCGGGTGTCGATGTTCAGCGGTC
Source organism: uncultured Rhizobium sp. (assembly GCA_964498625.1). Taxonomy (GTDB): domain Bacteria; phylum Pseudomonadota; class Alphaproteobacteria; order Micropepsales; family Micropepsaceae; genus Rhizomicrobium. Next base: position 3,368 of record CAZCJI010000066.1, on the reverse strand, counting down.
CGATTTCTATCTCCGAGGTCGCAAAACCCGCGGCCCGGCGCAACAACGCGCGTACGCGCGCAAGCAGCTCCTCAGTATAGAACGGCTTGGCGAGATAATCGTCGGCGCCGGCGTCGAAGCCCGCGACCTTGTCGCTCCAGCGGTCGCGCGCGGTGAGGATCAGGACCGGCATGGTGCGGCCTTCCTTGCGCCATTTCTCAAGGACGCGCACGCCGTCGAGTTTTGGCAGACCCAGATCGAGGATCACGGCGTCATAAGGTTCGGTATCGCCGAGAAAATGCCCTTCTTCGCCGTCGCTCGCGGTATCGACGACATAGCCGGCATCGCTCAGCGCTTTTTTCAGAAGGCGCTGCAGATCGCGATCGTCTTCGACAAGCAGGAGACGCATGAATGTCCTATCTGCGGTGACCGCGTGGATAATCTTCGCGCGGCCAGCGCCCACCGCGATACCAATGCCTTTGCTCATACGGAACATCGCGCGGCGGCCCGGCGAAGGGGCTTTCGATACGCGGGGCTACGCGCATATCCATATCCGGACCGAGGACGCGGCCCGTGCGCGCGTCGGCGTCGAACCAGACGATGCGTCCGCCAGGCGTCATCCATTTTAGGCGATAGCGATACTGGCCGTCGGGGCCGCGGAACGGTCCTTCGGCATCATAGAATTTTCCGGGATGGCGTTCGCGGATTCCCGGCAGAATGCGGTCCAGCCGCGGCGGACCGTAATAGTCCACGGCCAGCGCCGGCGCTGCCGCGCCGAAGGCCAGAAAAGCCGCCAAAAACTCGAAAATTACACTCCTACGCATGCTGTTTTCTACTGCCGGGCAAATGAACCACGAATGAACACGCCGTCCAGAACGCATTCAGGACCACTTTGCCATCTTACGCGACATGGAACGGCGGCTCCAGTTGGACCGCTTCCGCGAAGAGAAGACAGAGGAGAATGACGATGTTGAAGAAAGTCCTGATGGCAGCGGTAGCGGCGATGACCCTTACCGGTGCGACCAACAGCGCGATGGCGGTAGACCGCAATCACGACGGTATCCGCGACAACAGCCGCCTCGAGCATGTGGTGATGCACGACCGCTACTGGAAGCCCGGCTACCGCAACTATATCGCCCGCGATCGCGTGTTCGTGACCCTGCGCGGCCGCGGTTATGTGCGGTTCATCGGCGATCCGTACTTCTATCACGACCGCTATGTCGTCCGCAGCTACAACCGCTTCGGCAAGATCGTGTTCGTGGAGATCAATCCCTACACGGGCGGCTTCATCGGCGAGATCCGCATCTGAACCGCCCAGATCTTGAGGCGTGCGGCTCGTGGTAAGCCCCTCCCCATAGGGTCGCACTCCGTCAAGCGAGAGCCCGCATCGGCGACAGCCGGTGCGGGTTTCTCATTTCAAGCGCACTTCGCGTGCGCGTCGGGGCAGGCTTCGACTTCGATCGTGACGTGGCTGAGATTCTCGATGTCGCAAAGACGCGTCTTGTAATCACTCGCCGGCAAGGGCTTGTCCGTCACCAATGTCGCGATGACGGCGTTGTGGCCCGGACCGAGCCGCCACAAATGCAGATCGGCAACGCGGTCAGCGCCGGATTCGAGGCGCTCCTTGATCCGTGACGCGAGCTTTTCGTCGAGGGACACGTCCAGCAGCACGCCGCCGGCATCGCGGATCAGGCCCCAGGACCAGCTCGCGATCACAAACGTCCCGACGATACCCATGACAGGATCCATCCAGACGAGGCCGAGTTCGCGGCCGGCCAGCAGACCGACGATCGCCAGAACCGAAACGGCCGCATCCGCGATGACATGCACATAAGCGGCGCGCATATTCAGATCGTGCTTGTGATGACCGTCATGCGAATGTGAATGCGCATGATCGTGATCGTGTGCGTGCGTGTGATCGTCCCGCAGCAGCCATGCGCTCGCGATATTCACGCAAAGCCCAAGGCCAGCGATCGGCAAGGCTTCGTCGAAATTGATCGGCACGGGCTGGATCAACCGTGCGACGCTCTCATAACCGATCAGGACCGCGATCATCGCCAAAATGAGCGCGCTCGAAAACGCCGCAAGCTCACCGAGCTTTCCGGTGCCGAACGCGAAGCGCGTGTCGTTCGAGTGACGGCGGGCATAGCCGTATGCCCAGGCTGCGATCAGCAACGCCCCGGCATGGGTGGACATGTGGAAACCGTCGGCGATCAGCGCCATCGAATGAAAGAAGTAGCCGCCAACGATTTCCACCGCCATCATGACGGCGCACAGCGCGATCACCGCACGGGTCTTGCGCGCATTGCGGTCGTGATGTTCGCCCAGATAATGATGATCGTGCTGGAACGGCCCGATAGAATGTTCGTGAGTGGACATGGTTGAACTTTCTTCCCGCAGGTAGGCCGTCACTTGATATAAGTCCGCAGCACGTTGAGCAGCTCGTCTGTCGCATCCTGCTCCGCACGCGCGCGCTTTTGCCCGTTGCCGGTCATGTGCTCGAGGATGTGATCCTCGACGACCTCCGCCATGATGCCATTGGTGGCGCCGCGCGCCACGGCCACAAGCCGCATCACCTCGCTGCAACCCGCATCGGCCTCCAACGCGCGTTCGAGCGCGTCGATCTGCCCGCGCAGACGGCGCACGCGGTTGAGGAGCTTCTGCTTGTTCTCGACAGAATGGGTCATTGCATATATCCCACCGGGTATATCGCTATATACCCATGGGGGTATTTGATTGCAAGTTGGAACGTGATAGCGGTTGCGATAAAGGATTGGATAGAATTGTGGCTTGCCGGGCCGTAGCTCGCGGCAACACGCCCGCCTTCGCCTTGCAGGGCTACGGCGCGGCAGCCTTCTCTCGCTTTGCGAGCGAAGGCTGGTGCCCGAGGTCGGAATCGAACCGACATGCCCTTGCGGGCGCTGGATTTTGAGTCCGTCGCTACTATCGTTATGTACTTGATATAACGATATAATTTCTTGCAAAAACTGTGTATGTGTAAGTTATGTGCAAGAAATCGGCTCCGAAGGTGCTACCAGCCTAGCAGCCGCCCATCTGTAAAACATTCCGGTTTTGGAAGCCGGATAACTTCACGGCCGGGCCCGCCCCTGTCGCGCATTCAATCTGCTCCCGACTCGCCGCCTTGTGAAGCCGGAAACGGGCCGCCCCTGCCCCTTCCTTTGAAAGCGGGTTGCGCATGCAACCCGACTAGCCGCGCGGCAATGAGCGGGGTTAAGCCGTCAAGATCGCGGAACGCGAGTGGTGCGGGCCGGAGCGGAGCGACTACCCGGTCGCGTTCTGCGCTCGCCTTGGTCTTGACGGCAAAGGGGCGAAGCTCCTTCGAAGAACTCCAAAGTCTTTATGAAGGCCCTTGATCGAATCGCTAACCA
>CAZCJI010000065.1:0-11430 GCA_964498625.1 uncultured Rhizobium sp. | reverse complement strand
TCGATGATCGAGCGCGGCAGGACCGTGCCTTCCTCGATGCCGAGCCGCTTGGACAGCGAGCCGGCGGCGACATTGCGCACGATGACCTCGAGCGGGATGATCTCGACTTCCTTGATGAGCTGCTCGCGCATGTTGAGGCGCTTGATGAAATGCGTCGGCACGCCGATCGCGTTCAGCTGCGTCATCAGATATTCGCTGATGCGGTTGTTGAGCACGCCCTTGCCGTCGAGCACCGCCTTTTTGGTGGCGTCGAACGCGGTGGTGTCGTCCTTGAAATACTGGATCAGGGTCCCGGGCTCGGGCCCTTCATAGAGGATCTTGGCCTTGCCCTCGTAGATCTGGCGGCGGCGTTTCATGTGGGGGAATCCCGTCAAAAAAGCAAAATAGCGGGGGGGACGGGGCGCGGCAACGTTGCGATTGGCCGCATTCGGTCCTATCTGTGGGTGGTATGCGCGTTCGCAGCGATGTCATATTTTCTACATACTATTCAATGAGTTAGCCGTGACCGATGCGTTCAAGGACCGCGAGAAGGGCTTCGAGAACAAATGGGCCCATGACGCCGAGATGCGTTTCAAGGTCATGGCGCGGCGAAACAAGCTCCTGGGGCTCTGGGCCGCGGGCGAAATGGGCATCGCGGGCGACAAGGCCGGCGAATATGCCATGACCGTCGTCCAGGCGGATTTTCAGAAGCCGGGCGACGAAGACGTGTTCGAGAAAGTCCGTGACGATTTCGCAGCCGCAAAGATCGCGGTCGCGGATCGCGCCCTGCGCGCCAAGATGGACGAATTGCTCTCCGTCGCCGGCGAACAGGTGATGGGCGAAAAGAAGTAGTCAGCCGCGCAGCTTCGCGAGAGCCTCCGGAAAGCGCCGCGAGAGCGGCACGCTCAACGATTCCAGTTCGACCGTGTAATCGCCGGAGCCTTCCGGCTTCAGTGCCGTCATCTTGGACGCGTTGATCAGCCAGGAGCGATGGGTGCGCAGGAAACCGCGCGGCGCAAGCTCGCTTTCCACACCGGACAGTGGCGAGCGCATCAGCAACCGGCGCCCATCGCGCAAAACGAACTCGACGTAGTTGCCGGCCGAGGCTACGGCCAGAATATCGGACAGCGAAACGCGGTTGATCTTTGCGCCATCGCGGATGTCGAAGGTCAGCGTCTGTCCCGGTGTTTCGATAAGCTGCTGCTGGCGCAACAGATGCTCGATCAGTGCAAACCCGGCGATGAACAGCGCATAGCCGAGAACATCCTTGCGGAACTCATAGAAGAAATGCGGCCAGAACGCGCCGAAATCGTAGTTGTGGCCACCCACGCGATAGGCGAGCATCCTGAGCGCCACAAAACCCGTGACATGGGCAAGCGAGAAAAGCAGCGCGCCGGGAACATGGACGAGAAGTTTCCAGCGCGGCCGCACAAAGGGCGGCGCGACCCTGTATGCGATCCAGGGAATCCAGAAGAAGAGCATGAGCGTGACCCAGCTCGACCCCTCCCAGACGATGGGTCCGAGCACGCCCGCCCCGGGCTGATCGTGGGCAACCGTAATGATGTTGATCGTGTTGACCGCCGCGACCATCACGGCGGCGGTCGCGAAGCCATAGACGAACGTATGCCGCAGCGTGCCGGTCGTCCCCAAAGCATCGCCGCTCATCCCAAGCCATTGCCAGATATCACCAATCCGGAGCGTGCCGCCCCAGCCCTCTTTGCGGCGCGCGATCTCTGACCCAGATTGTGGGGGCGGCATGACGGACATGGGTTGAGCATATGGCACGGATTCGCGATGTGGCAGTGGGGCTCGGCGTGGCGGCATTGCTGGTGGCGCCCTGCGCCCATGCGGCGGACGCAGGCTGGGGTCAATATGGCGGCGATGCGGGCGGACAACGCTTCTCGCCGGCGCGGCGGATCACACCCGCCAATGTCGCGAGCCTGACCCAGGCCTGGAGTTTTTCCACCGGAGACAGGGCGAGCAAGGGCGATGTCATGAAGCGCGCCAGCTTCGAGAACACGCCGATCCTCGCCGATGGCAGGCTCTATGTCTGTTCGCCGTTCAACGAGGTCAGTGCGCTCGATCCCGGAACCGGCAAGCAGCTCTGGCGCTTCGATCCGAAGCTGAACATCGAGATCCATTATCCCAACGACTACATCTGCCGCGGCGTCGCGTATTCCGAGGGACGTATCTATCTGAACACAGCCGACCGGCGACTGATCGCGCTGGATGCGAAGACCGGGAAACCTATCGCCAGTTTCGGCAACAATGGCATCGTCATCATTCCGCCGGGCGAGCAGCGCGAGGGCCGCACCAAACGCTTCGGCCGCATTCACACGACCTCGGCGCCCGTGGTTTCACATGGTCTCGTCATCGTCGGCTCCTCCATCGACGACAACCAGAAGGTCGATGAATTGCGCGGCACCGTGCATGCCTTCGACGCGATCACGGGAAAGGAGCGCTGGAGCTTCGATCCGCTTACCGACCAGAAGACTCCCTTCCGCGGCGGCGCCGCGAATGTGTGGGCGCCGATGAGTGTCGATGAAACGCGCGGCCTCGTCTTCCTCCCCGTGTCGAGCACGAGTCCGGATTTCTGGGGCGGGCTGCGCAAGGGCGCCGGCAAATACGCGAATTCCGTCGTTGCGCTGAAGATCGAAACTGGCGAAGTCGCATGGTCGTTCCAGACGACACACCACGATGTCTGGGACTACGACATTCCCGCGCAGCCCACACTCGGCACCGTCACCTACAAAGGCAAAACGGTCGATGCGGTGCTGCAGCCGACGAAACAGGGACTTCTGTTTACGCTGCAACGCGACGGTGGCGCGCCGCTGATCCCAGTGGTCGAACGCAACGTGCCGCAAGGCCCGGCACCTGGCGAAGAACTCTCTCCCACACAGCCGTTCCCTGTCGCGCCGCCGCCGCTGGCGCCGACCCATATCGCGCCGGAAGACGCGTTTGGTCTGACGTTCTGGGACCGTGGCAAATGCCGCGACCTGATCGCATCCGCGCGTCATGACGGTCTCTACACGCCGCCAAGCGAACAGGGCACGATCCTCTATCCCTTCACCGGCGGCGGCACGAACTGGGGCGGTCTCGCCTTCGATTCCGCGCATGACATTGTCTATGTGAACACGTCGAGCGCGATGCATCTGGTGACGCTGATCAAGCAGAAGGATTTCGACGCCACGCGCGAGAGATTCTTCGACAAGGAAGTCTCCCCCAACGAAGGCGCACCGTTCGGCATGATGCGCCAGACATTGGTCTCGCCCCTCGGCATGCCATGCAATCCGCCGCCGTGGGGACAGCTCCACGCCATCGACATGCATGACGGCAAGGTCCTGTGGTCGGTGCCGCTCGGCACGACGGAGGACATGGCGCTGTTCAGCCAGTACATCCTCGGCAAGACCGGCACGCCCAATCTCGGCGGACCGATGGTGACGGCCGGCGGTCTCGTCTTCATCGGCGCGGCGATGGACAATTATCTGCGCGCCTTCGACGCGAAGACCGGTGCGGAGCTTTGGAAAGGCCGCTTACCGGCTGGCGGACAGGCGACGCCGATGAGCTATGAATGGAAAGGCAAACAGTACGTCATCATCGCCGCCGGCGGCCATTCCAAGCTCAACACCAAACGCGGCGATCAGGTGATCGCGTTCGCGCTGCCCTAGGCAAGAAGAAGGCGGCGTGCGTCGCCTTCCGGGACCCATAAGCCCCGCTGGAGCCGGGTAGCGGCCCTGTGCAGCGACGCACGCCTTCTCGCGGACGATAGGCGGCGGACGTTCTTGTCGGCCCGCTGCCGGATCGACAGGCCTTTCAACCTCTGCGGCAAGCAGCAGGGTGGATGCGCCGCTCACCTACGCAATTGCGCTTTAGTAAATTCCGCGATGGGACTGACACCGGACCGGAATCGTCTTCGTTCGGCGCGGCATGTGCCGAATTGTTCATCTGGGCCAGGATGTCGAAGTCGTTTTCCGGGACCAGGACAACGGTGCGGCTTTCGCCTTTGCGCGTAATTGCGTTTGCTGCGATCACGCCGCGGTCGTTGATCTGTACCGCAGCGGTTACATAAAGCCCATGCGGCTTACGGATCAGAGTGTTCAGATCGATGGGCGCGCCTCCATTGTCGGAAACCCAGCCACGCATATCGACGCCGCTACCGTTTTCGTCACGGTAGAAGTCAACGCCGGCGATAATTCCGTTGTTGTTGATCGTATTGGCTTCGCTTTCGGGATCGTCTCCGACCGGACTGATCTCCGTCAAAACTCCGCCATGCCAGTAGAATGCGTGACCCGCGATCGATCCGGGTGTTGTCCGCGAAAACCCAACCACTTCGTCTCGATCGTTGATCCAGTCACCGTGGCCGTAATCGCCGCCCAGGCTGCCAAGATCCACTAGACCGTTGGCCTTGTCCCAGATGAACGGACGTACCTCGATATCACCGGCCGTGTTCGCGGTACCGGTGACCTTGCCGTTGTTGTTGATGAGGGTCGCCTCTCCAAATGTCCCACCAAAGGTCCCCAGATCGACGGCGGTGCCGTTATCCCAGAGGAAGGGATGTGTTTCCGGAACGCCCGATGCACCCGCCTGATAGCTGGTGTAGGACCAACCCACGGCCTGACTGGAGTTGTTGATGTCGTAAACGACGCTGTCGGGGCCACTCAATGTGCCGGCATCCTGGAGCCCAGCATTCGCCGACCAGACCGCCCCATGCATCGTGGTCGTCACAGGAAGAAAAATGGCGTTGGTGGCAAAATCCAGGTCCTTGCAATCGCGCTCCGTCGTCGGCAACCAAATGCAGTTCGCCTGCGACACGCCGATGAAAGGATCGTTCGAATCCGAGGTTGAGGTTTGCACCGCCACCTGACCCGAACTGTTGACGCCGGGTCCCGCCACGCTCTGCGTTCCGCCCAGCGTACCCAAATCTTTGATCTTGCCGTTCTTGGACCAAGCGACGGCACGCCCTTCCCAGATGCCGGTGTCTGGATCGAACTGACCGTTTTCCGAAAGGCCGACAGCCAGACCCCGGTTGCTGATGCCGAGAGCGAAACTGCTCAGCCCGTATTGCAACGCGCCGATGTCGTTGGTGCCGCCATTTTTCCACTCGAAGGCATGATCGAGGTGGCAATCGTAGAAGCAATTCGGATCGAACGGATCGTCGGCGGCCGTTGCGTTGATACCGACGAGCGCTCCCTTCTCGTTGAGCGGGCGGCAGGCAAGGCCGCAGATCGACGTGAAATGCCCGCCGAACGAGCCGACATCGAACATGACATAATGCGTTAGCGAAGAACGCTGAACGGTGGCTTGCCGGCCCGATGCGGCGGCTGGCAGCGCCAGCGCCGTGCTCAACAGAATTGAACTCAGGATGGAAATCGAAGATTTGCGCTTGCTCATGTGTTTGGCCCTCCAGGTGCCGGTTTGTGGTTCACGAAGGGGCTAAAGGTGCGCGCAGCGTGCGGGCCTGCGCAGATGCAGCGCGGATCAGCGTGTTCCAGCGGCACGGCAGGCGGTTGCATCCGGTTGCACGGCCCGGAAATCCGTCGATAATTCAGGGAATTTGGGGCTTCGCTGCAGTTGGCGAAGCGCGCGCGGGATGGGGCGGCCGTGGCGCAATATGAGATCATTGGACCGGACGATTTTGCAGAGCGGCTGCAGCTCGCGCTGAACGCCTGCAATCTCAGCCGCAGTCAACTTTCCGCGAGCTTGGGCGTGCATAAATCCCTGGTCAGCCGCTGGCTATCCGGCGAGGTGAAACCGACGAGCTACAATCTCGCTCGCATCAGCGAGATGCTGGCCAAGCTCAAAGCTGGCTTCAACATGACGCTGTGGACAGCACCCCTCACCGAGTTCGAAGCGGCCCTGGGCTTGCAGTCGATTGCGCCGTCAACGGCGGCTCAGATTTCGCGCGAGAAAACCCCTGCAAATCGCTTCTCCTCTGGTTGGACTTTCCGGTGGGAGATCGGGGCGATCGGGTTCATGGCCGCCTTGGTTCTCATCGTTGCAGGATTTCTGTTGTGGCGCGGAGCCGTCGAGCGCGATGTCGCAAAATTCACTCCGGGAGAAAAGCAACGCGCGGCGATCTCCGAAGCGATCCCTGCACACGGCCACGCCCATCGCGCGGAAGCCGTGCGCCTGACCCAGGCCGCGCGCGCACTCATTCGCGAGCGCAATCGCTTAAGCGTCGCCGACGCAGAACATCTTCTGCGCCAGGCCGTCGCCATCGATCCTTCCTACGCACCGGCATGGGCGCGGCTGGGTTATGCGACATGGTTTCCCTGGTGGTGGGCGGAACAGCACGAGGCCGGCGCCAAGCCGAGGCTGAGAGCCGAAGCTCTGGCCTATATCGAACGCGCATTGGCGATCGAGCCCAACTCGGCCGAATCCCAGAGCATCATGGGCATGGTGCTGACCGATACGAACGAGGGCAGGTTGTGGCTTGAAAAAGCCGTGAGACTCGATCCTGACGATCCGGAGCTTTGGTTCTGGCTCGCGGAGGCATACCAGGCGAACAACGATCTTCCTGGTGCTCTCAAAGCACTGGAAAAAGCGCGTGCCGCCGATCCGGCATGGCAAAGATCGGGAGATGCTTACGTCAACCTCCTGTTTCGCTTGCGCGGCCCTGCGGAGGCGTATCGCGCGCTCGATGGCATTGCCAAAACCACGAACGATCAGAACTGGGCGCTGCAGACGCGTGCGGATTTGGAATATGCCGAAGGCCGTTTGGCGGACTCCGCCGCGCTGGCAGCCGCAGCATTGCGCGCGCATCCTCAAAATCCGTTTTGGGCCCGCAACCGGCTTGTTTTCATAGCGGCGCTTCTTGGAAACGCGGCGCTGCAGAACCATTTGCTGGCGCAGGATCCCATGCTGCGCGCGAATTTCAACCCGTCTCACCGGCCCGGCTGGGCCTATGAGCGCGCACAATCGAGCCTGGATACGTGGTGGGATGCAACCCTTGTCGGCGAACAGGCCGCGCAGTTGGTTTCGGAGGGCAGATCGTCCCTGCTGGTCAGTCTGTACGACCGGCGATTCAAAACCCCGGAAGCTTTTGTTTCGCACTGTCCGGCATTTTGCAACGCCCTCTCGGTAGCGCCGGCCCTCGTCATCGCGCTGCGCAAAGCCGGCCGGCGCGCAGATGCCGATGCGGTGCTTGCCGCGGCGAATGGGCAACTGCGCAAGCTGCAATGGGCAGGAGATCGCTTCTTCAATACGGGCGTGAACGCCGCGCGCCTTGCCGCACTTGCGGGCAACGCGGCAGTGGCAAAAAATCATCTGCGCGATGCCGTGCAGCACGGCTGGAAAGGACAAGATACCGGGTTTCCGGATCCTGCGATGGATCCCGTCTTTGAAACACTGCGAAGTGACGCCGAGTTTCAGGCCATCCTGAAACTGTTTCGCAGCGCGCAGCAGCATGAGGCCGAAAAGCTGGCGCGCATCGATGTCAGCGGAATCTAGTTCCGATAATCAGGCGGCGATGCCCACGGCATTGGTCGCGACATAGCCGTCGTCGATGCTGCCTTTGAATTTCGGCGTCATCGCACGGTTTTGCGCCTTCGTGTTGTCGCCGAAGCACTGATCGGTTTCCAGCGTGATGTGCGAGAACGGAACAATGCTGCCGCTATAGCCTTTCGCATTGTCGTAGATATTCCCGCAGACATCGGCGGGCATCGCGAGTTGCGTCGTGAGAAGCGAATTCTTTCCGTTCGTCGCCTCGTCAAGGCCGGTGAAGATCTCCAGATGCATGTGCGGCCAGCGGCCGGGATAGCAGCCCGGAAACACCGTCACGAATTCGAGATTGCCGTTCTCGTCGGACACCTGCACGCCGCGCAGATAGCTTTCCTGCGGAATGGTGTAGAGCGAATACAGCCCGTCGCGATCGCAATGCCAGAAATAGGCCGCATAGCCCGTGAGCGGCGAGCATTGCGCGTTGGTGTTCACAAGCTTCAGCTTGAGATGAATCTTGACGCCTTTGGCCTTGGTCGTCGTGGTCAGGAAGCTGCGGCGCACATCGCTGCGCACGACGCCGGACTCGGTGAGCACATCGGAGGTTTCGCCCTGCGCGTGGTTGGTGCCGTCGGCCGGGAACGGTCCCGCAATTTCGGGCGCGTCCGCGACACAGGTTCCGGCGGCGTCCGCCGCGCGCGGCAGGAGCAAGGACGATCCGCTCGTGATCACAGCGGAACCGGCCGCCAGGCCGAGCAGCGAGAGTGCGCGGCGGCGTGCGATCAGACCGTTCTGAAAGAACTTGAGATCGCGGTTCAGACCGCCATCGTGATCGTCGTGGTCCTGCATGACATCGTTCCCCTCTATCGATTTCTCAGCTTACGCCGGAAAGAGAGGCACGGTCGAGTGCTCAGCTTTTGTCGTTATCGTGGTCGTCGTCATCGTCGTCGTCATCATCGTGATGACGGCGGTGGCGATGATGGACGCCCGGAGAGGTCTGCGTATCGTGGAAATTGCCGTTCGCGACGAAATTCACGTCGAAATCGATCTTGTCGGCGAGGAACATATCGATCAGCGGCATCTTCCAGATGACCGTGTGACCGTATCCGTCTGCCCACACGATCGGATGAACGACATGGTCGTGCACCACGACTGGCGCAATGTGATCGATCTTGCCGGGTAGCCACACCGCGAACGTATAGGTGTGATCGCCGAAGATGGAATGCAGGACGTCGCGGCCGAAACCCTCTTCGTCGCCGTCCGCATCGTGATTCTTTCGCGCGTGGTCGATGCGGAAAGTGCGGTGGAAGTTCACGTCCGAACCGTCGTCTTTCCGGCCCTCGACATGCATCGCGATCGTCTCGTCGCCGAGCTTGAGGTCGGAGAGATCGTGGAACGAGATTTCGGATGTCTGGGTCGTGGTATCGCCCGTGCGCGCCCGGCGGGTGACGGCGCGATTGTCGCCATCGTTCAGATCGAAATCGGCATCATGCTTGTCGATGGCATCGCCGATCATCCCCTGGGCGGAGACTTTGACGGCGTAGGTTCCGCTGCCATCCCGGCGCAAGGCGACGTTCTGCTGGAGGTCGAAACAGCCCGAAAGCCCCGCAGCGCCCACCACAACAACGGCGACCGGCAGCACGCGCCTCGGCAAAAACCCAGCAAAACTCATGTTTTCCCTCCCGCAGGGATGTCTTCGTTATCCCTGAGATAGAAAGGGAATTGAGGAAAACAAGGACTATCGGGGGATTTGCGTCAGCCCCAGATGCGGCCCAGCGCATCCACGAAATTGCTGCCCAGCACCTTTTCCGCGACGCGGGCGGAATAGCCGCGCTTGAGCAGTGCATCCGCGATGACCTCGGACCGGCGTGGCGTATTGAGGCCGATCACATACATCGGCCGGTCCTCTTCCGGCGCGGCGACCCCGGTTTTCTGGCGGCGCTCTGTTTCTTTGCGAAACGCTTCCATACCCGCCGGCGAAAGATCGAAGGGGCCAAGCTGGCTGTCGCTGCCGATGCCGACGTGATCCTCGCCGCAAACCGAAAGCGCGTGCGTCATGTGTGCCATGTAGTCGTCGAGCGCGGGTTGCTTCGGGCTGGCGGTCAGATAGGGCAGATCGAAGATGCCGACAGCGCCGCCCTTGTCCGCGACCGCTTTCAACAACCAGTCCGGCTTGTTGCGGGGATGCGGATGGATTGCTGCGCAACCGGCATGGGTGATGATCACCGGCGGCTTCGATGCGGCGAGCACATCCTTCGATGTCGGCTCGCTCGCGTGACTGATGTCGATGGCGACGCCGTTGGCGTTCATCGCTTCCACCGCCTTGCGGCCGAGGTCCGTCAATCCCGTCGGCGGACTGGCCATCACGCCTGACGCCCAGGGCGAGATTTTGTTATAGGAGAGCTGCATCACACGCACGCCGAAATTGCGGAACAGCTCGATGCGCTCGACCCTGCCCTCGAACATGTCGGTGGATTCGAATGACAGCAGGACGCCCACTTTCTTTTCCCGCTTGGCGCGCGCGAAATCGGAAACCTGCCGGATCTGTGTGAAGACGTCGGGATAATATTCGACGATGCGCTGGAAGAACGCGATCTCCGTCAGCGTATCTTCGAATTTCTCATCGGTGCCGCCGAGCGATGTCTTCATCGCGGTGACGCCGGCGTTTCGCGCCTCCTCGATCATCGCCGCCGGGAACGGAAATGTGTCGTTCACATCCGGCGACAGATTGGCGTCGAACACGATCGCGCGTTCGTAGAGTTCGTGTGCTTCCTTCGAGATACCGTCACCATCAGCGGCTAGCGCCCGCGCGCGCGCCGTCAGCGCGACCGCGCCGGTGGAAAGAAGCAGGTTTCTACGGTTCATTGCTGGGCTCCTACGCAAGCATTGCGATGGTGGTCAACAGACCACCACCGGTCAATGCGGATGCGAGGAGGACCTAGTAACCCGGCGGTGGCGGCGGCGGCGGGGTCTGCGCGTCGTAACCAGGCGGCGGAGCGTCGTAACCGGCAGGCGGCGCCGCATAACCCGGAGGCGGGGCATAACCGTGACGCACATACCAGCGCGGACGATGCGGCCGCCCATAATAGGCCGGAGGCGGCGGCGGCGCGTAATATCCCCCCGGCGGCCCTTCATAAGTCACATCGGCGTTGTAATAGCGCCGGTCATGATAGACCGGGTGATCGCCACAGGTGTAATCGCCGAACCGCGGTTCATGACCCGAAAGAATTACGAGCGGTGCCGTTCCGATCGTCACGGCCGCGCCAGCGACGGTCGCCGCGGCGCCGAACACACCGGTGACGGGGTTGCACGGATAGGCCATAGCCGATGACAGCGGCAAAGCGGCGAAGCCCATCGCGACAGTCGCGATCAGGGCAGTTTTTCCAAAAAGCATGCGTGTCTTTCCTTCTGTGCCCCGTCCGCGGCGATCTTACCGTGGCTGTCGCGCGAACCGCCATGGCCGCCGCATGAAATCCGCGCAATTGACTGACGTGGCGGAAATCCGCGCATATGGCGAAGTCGCTTGCAGGAGTTCCACGATGTCAGAGCTCGACAACGCCATTGCCAATCCGAAAACCTATGGCGATGAAGCGCATATCCACGCGCTGCTGAAAGACCTGCGCGACAACGATCCCGTGCATTGGACGGCGCCGGAGGGTTTCCGTCCCTATTGGGCGATCACCAAATACGCCGACATCCTCGAGATCGAGAAGCTCGACGACAAATTCCTGAACGAGCCGCGCTCCACGCTCATGAACATTCAGACCGAGCACGATCTCGCGTCGATGTGGGGCGGGCCCGATCCGAAGACGGGGCGCGTGTCGCCGTTCCGCACCCTGATCGACATGGACAATCCCGATCACCGCGCCTATCGCGGACTGACGCAGGCCTGGTTCATGCCGGCCAACCTGAAAAAGCTCGAAGAGCGCACAAACGAACTCGCGAAACGCTATGTCGACCTGATGATGGAGAAGGGGCCGGAATGCGATTTCGCGCGCGAGATCGCGGTCTACT
>CAZCJI010000064.1:0-11468 GCA_964498625.1 uncultured Rhizobium sp. | reverse complement strand
ACAAGACCGCGCGCTATCCCGGCCACCGCGATATCGTGAAGCTGCTGGTGCGCGACCTGCACCTCGGTACGCGCCGCGACATCTTCAAGGACGTGCTCGAGACCGCCATCCCGATCACCTATCAGGACGTCGTGCTGGTGTTCGTGACCGTGAACGGCTGGAAGGACGGCATGCTGACCCAGGAAAGCTATGCCAAAAAGATCTACAGCCAGACGATCGGCGACCGGTTGATGAGCGCGATCCAGATCACGACCGCCGCCGGTATCTGCGCGATGTGCGATATGCTCGTCGACGGCAAGCTGCCGCAGAAGGGCTTCGTGCGTCAGGAAGATGCGACACTTCCCGACTTCCTCAACAACCGCTTTGGCCGCTATTACGCCAAAGGCCACTAGGAACAGGACGGTAGGACCATGCTTCTTGCTCTGCTCGGCGTCGAAGCCGAAGGCGATGTGATCGCGCGTTCGCCCGTCGATGGCTCTGAGATCGGCCGTGTCACCTATGACGACGCGGCGTCGATCGAGAAGAAGATCGCGGCCAGCGTCGCGGCGTTCAAGGAGTGGCGCAATGTGCCCGCGCCGCGCCGCGGCGAGCTGGTGCGCCTGTTCGGCGAAGAGCTCCGCGCGCACAAGGATCAGCTTGGCGAGCTGGTCACGCTCGAAGCCGGCAAGATCCTGCAGGAAGGCCTCGGCGAAGTTCAGGAGATGATCGACATTTGCGATTTCGCGGTCGGTCTCTCGCGTCAGCTTTACGGCCTCACCATCGCGAGCGAACGTCCCGGGCATCGCATGATGGAGACCTGGCATCCGGCGGGTCCGGTCGCGGTGATTTCCGCGTTCAATTTTCCCGTTGCGGTATGGGCGTGGAATGCGTGCCTCGCGCTTGTCTGCGGCGACAGCGTGATCTGGAAGCCGAGCGAAAAGACGCCGCTCACCGCGCTTGCCACGCAGAAATTGTTCGAGCGCGCGGTCGTAAAGTTCGGCACCGCGCCCGCGAACCTCAGCCAGGTCGTGCTTGGCCTACGCGATGCGGGCGAGCAGCTTGCAAAGGACGCGCGCATACCCGTCGTCAGCGCCACGGGTTCGACACGCATGGGCCGCGAGCTTGCGCCAGTCGTCGCCGCACGCTTCGGCAAGTCCATTCTCGAACTCGGCGGCAACAACGCGATGATCGTGACGCCGAGCGCGAAACTCGATCTTGCGACACGCGCGATCCTGTTCGCGGCCGTCGGCACAGCGGGCCAGCGCTGCACCACGCTGCGCCGCCTGTTCGTGCATGAAAGCATCTATGACAAGCTCGTGCCTGCGCTGAAGAAGGCCTATGCCGGCCTTCCCATCGGCAGTCCGCTGGAGAAAGGCACACTCGTCGGTCCGCTGATCGACAAAGCGTCGTTCGACGGCATGGAGCGCGCGATTGCCTCGGCAAAATCGGAAGGCGGCGTTGTCACCGGCGGCGGCCGCGCACTCGCCGACAAATATGTGGACGGCTATTACGTCCATCCCGCGATCGTCGAGATGCCGGCGCAAACGAAAACCGTCTGCCACGAGACCTTCGCACCGATCCTCTATGTGATGAAGTACACCGACTTCGACGCAGCGATGGCCAAACACAACGAAGTGCCGCAAGGGCTTTCGTCCTGCATCTTCACGACCAACATGCAGGAGGCCGAGCGCTTCATCGCAGCCGCTGGCTCCGATTGCGGTATCGCCAATGTGAACATCGGTCCTTCGGGCGCGGAGATCGGCGGCGCATTCGGTGGCGAAAAGGAGACCGGCGGCGGCCGCGAGAGCGGTTCGGATTCGTGGCGCGCCTATATGCGCCGCCAGACCGCGACCATCAATTACTCGGACGCATTGCCGCTCGCACAGGGCATCGAATTCACGGTGTGATTTTAGAGGACGGCGTCACGCACGCCCTCGAAGGCCGACCGAAACCAGGAGCTTGGCAAAATTCGGCTCGGTGCGAAGGGACGCGAGCAGCGGGTTGATTTTCAACCCCATGATTTCCGGTTCCTGACGCGACAGGCTGATCCTGAGATAGGCCAGAGCATTCTGCTTATCGCCAAGCAGGGCATAGGTCTGCGCGACGGCATAAGCGGACAACTTGTTCGATGCATAAAGCGGAAGCTGTGCCGCCAGCAAACTCTGCAACATCCCCTCATGACCTTGGAGCGTCAGGCCCTTTTGGCCCGCCGACGCCAGCATCGCGCCGTTCGCGTCATGCATGCTGTCTGCATAAAGCTTCATCTCCTGCAGATAACCGAGATCGTTTCCTCTCGTGAGATCGATCACGGAGAGATAGTAGTGCGGCGAGGCAAAGAGGGGCTGATCTCTTTCGATTTGCATTAGAAGGTCGTTGGCCCTCTGCGCATCCCGCTCGTAAAACAGGATAAGCGCCTTGTCCGCCAATATCGCCGCCGATTCCGTATCCAGTTCTGCCGCTTTCTCGATCTGATCGCGCGCGGACCGGAAATCCCCGATCGTCATCAGAAAGGTCGCGTACCAATGGTGCGTGTTCGCGCTGCCGGAATCGAGTGCAATCGCACGCTTGAACTCCGCGTCCGCGCCCGGAACGTCGCGCAGCCAGTAGAAATCGGTGAATGCCAGAGCGGCATGCGCGCCCGCGAGCGAGGGATCGAGCGCAATGGCGTGCATTGAGGCCGAACGTGCTTTTGCGTACGCCTCGTTGGGTGGCATCAGCGTGAATTCGCGCAGAAGGTTATAAGTGTTCGCCAGCCCCACATACGCTTCGGCGTAACTGGGATCGCGACGGATAGCGCTGTTGAAATCATTCACCGCGCGGGCGAGACCAGAGGGCGTGCGGGTCTGCCATTCATGCAGACCCGACTTATAATATTCCATCGCAAGGGGATCGTGCGGTTTGGTGGCTTGAGCCGGAACCACCGGTGCACGAAACCAGAAAACTGCGAGCGCCAAACCGAACGCAGCCGCGATCGCACAAGACGCGACCCACAGCCGCCTGGGCTTTTGGAAAACGCCGGTCTCGCGCAGGGTATCGGGAATTTCGGCTTCTGCCGAAGCGGCGACACCCGCGCCGGAACTGTCGAGCCACGCCTGCAATTCGTGCTGATAGGCAAACACGGACGCCCGGCCCTGCCCGGGAACGCGCCGCACCGGAAGGCCTCGCGCACCTTCCCAGCGTTTAACGGTGCTCTCGTCGCGGCCGAGGAACGCGGCGATCTCTTTCCAGGTGGTCAGCCGCCCGCTCGCCGGATTCTCCCTGTTTTGCAGGCCCATGCGCTCAATTGCCCCGATCTGCCCCGACACGCCTTTTGCATCAACAGCGCCAACCCGCCGACATCTGCGTGCTTTTTCCCAACATAGCCGAAATCGGAGAGGACTGCATGACGCGCGTATCATCACAGAGAAGTTCGGGGGCCTGGAAAGGCAATCTATGCAAAAGCGTTGGCACAGCGCTGCTCGCGCTGTCAGCCGCCACAGCGGCGGGAGCCACGGACTGGCCCCAGCCCGGCATGAACGCCGCCCATACCGGCTATAACGCCAAGGAACAGACTCTTTCCACAGGCAATGTGGGCAGTCTCTCGAAAAGTTGGGACAAAGCCACCCAGCTACAGATAACGACCCCGCCGGTTCTATCCGGGAAGCGCGTATTCGCTTTGAGCACGGACGGCACACTGTACGCCCGGAACGCCATCAGCGGAAAACTGCTCTGGACCTTTTTGGCCGACAAAAACGGAACGCCGAATTACTGGGGCGTAGCTGTGGGCAATGACATCGTCTACGTGAACTGCCAGATCGACTACGACGACACCGAATACCTCGGCCATGGCGGGCTCTGCGCGCTCGATGCGAAGACGGGCAAAGAGCTGTGGACCTACGCCATCTACACGGAAGGGGGGATGTCGGTCGATAGCGCGCCGTATGATGCGCCCGTTATCGATGGCCAGAACGTCATCTTCGGCATATCCGACAGCGCTTCGTTTGCGCATGTCGGCTATGTGGTCACCCTCGACGCAAAGACCGGCGATCTGGTCGCTGGGGTCGGCAATTGCAGCGACACACTCTTCAACGACTGCAACTATGTCAGCAGCGCGCCTCCGGCTGCGCTGGGCGGCGAATTGTTTTATCAGGGCGGCGCGGCAGACGGACCGCAGGGCAGCCAAGGCGCTGTGTGCGCACGCGTGGAAACCGCGACCAGCGTCGATTGGTGTTACTACAACGTCGATACCAATCTGGCCCTGACGGTTGAGAAAGGATTGGTTCTTTTCGCAGAGGGCACGTCGTCGAGCACTTCAAACTTGGTCGCGCTGAGTCTAAGCAACGGTGCCGTAGTTTGGAGCACGGCGGTGGGTTCCGGGCAAAACAACACGCATTTCGCGCCGGCGGTTGCCAACGGCGTGGCCTATTTTTCCGTGGGCCTGGGCCAGAACGCTCTTTATGCGGTGTCTCTGAAGAAGGGAAAAGTCCTCTGGAGCTACACAACCGGCAGTGCTGGATATCTGACGTCCGGCGTCTCCGTCGCTAATGGCGTGGTGTACGCCGTGTGCGGCGCGAACTCCGGTTCGCAATGCGCGTTCGACGCAGCAACCGGCGCCGTGTTGCGCAACGATACATCGGGCGGTTCTTCGCTTGCCACGCCCTTGGTAGCGAACGGTGCGGAGATCTCCGTTTGCAACTCCAACGATCTCTGCCGCTTCACTCCGTAAACCTGCGGGCGGCGACGGCGGCCGGTTGGCTCTAAACGTCAACCGGCCGTTGCGCTGTCGAATTCGCGGCCTGCCCCTCGAAACTCCGGCCTGCCCTTCCTACATTCGGTGGGCTGGTTCTCGGAGGGCACCATGTTTCACTGGTTATGGTTCTGGCCGTTCTTCATTTTCTGGCCGTTTCACGGGCTTCTGACGCTTTTGGTCGTGATTGTGATCTTCAGCGCCGTGTTCCGCCGCCGGTATTATTATTACGGCTACCATCCCTATTGGTGGCATGGGAGCGGAAACCCGCCGCCAGGCAACAGCCGCAAGGAAGCGCTCGACATCCTCGAGGGCCGCTATGCGCGCGGTGAAATCCAGCGCGACGAATATCTGCAGAAAAAACAGGACCTTGGCGGTTAGCGCCCGACCGGTGTTAACCTCTCCTTAACTCTTTTCTTCATCCGCCGGGACTGCGCCCCTAGGCTTACCCCAACAACAAGGGGTGGCCAGGGATGCCGAAGAACGTGGCCCAACTGACGGGCGTGATCGTCACCGCGATCATCGTGTTCGGGACCGACATGGACGTGTACTACGCGATGCCGCTTGGGATTTTCGCGGGCGCGATTGCCACGATGTTCGTGGCCGCCACGGGGTATCGCGAAGCGAAGCCGCAACCTGCGCCGGTCAAGGTCCGCCGTTGATCCTTACGCCGGCTCCGGTGGGATATTGTTGAGCGCCTCTTCCATTTCCTGAAAGGTCGGTTGCGCCTCGGACGGAACGCTGCCGCGCCCGATCTCGACAGACACCTGCGCCGCGTTGCCATGCAGATGCGCGACCAGAACGTCGCGGATCACGTGATAGAAGAGCGACTCCTCGTCTACGATGGCCTTCAAGCGCGTCGCCATCGGACCGACAATGCCATAGGCCAGAAACACGCCCATGAACGTGCCCACAAGCGCGGAGCCGATCATCTTGCCGAGCACCTCCGGCGGTTCGCTGATCGCGCCCATGGTCTTGATGACGCCGAGCACCGCGGCCACGATGCCAAGCGCGGGCAGTCCATCGGCCATGGTCTGAAGCGCGGTCGGGCCTTCAAGCGCTTCGTGGTGATGCTTCTCGAGCTGCTTGTCCATCGCGGATTCGACCTGGTGCGGATCTTCCAGGCTCATCGTCATCATGCGAAGCGTGTCGCAGATGAACGCCGCGGCAAAATGATCGCCGGAGATCTTCGGGAAGCGCTTGAAGATCGACGACTCTTCGGGCTTCTCGATATGGGCTTCAAGCGCGATCAAGCCCTTCGACTTCATCGTCTTGGTGAGCAGGTAGAGAAGCGTGAGCAGATCGCGATAGTCGGCCGGCTTCCATTTGGGGCCCGAGATCACCTTGGAGAGCGAACCCAGCACCTTCTTCATTGAATACATCGAGCCGCCGATCAGGAACGCCGCGATCGCGGCGCCGCCGATGGTCATCATTTCATGCGGCAGGGCTTCCAGGACCGGGCCGAGCGAACCGCCCGAGATCAGGAAGCCGCCGAACACTGCCGCGAATAGAAAGACGATGCCGCCGATTTGGAGCATGAATGCCAGCCTTGGGATTGCGTTCAGTATTAAGATGAGGGCTTAAGGAGCGATAAATCCGCAGCGGCAACGCGGTCGCAGCTGGTGAGCGGAAGTCGTTACCAAATTCTTAAAATTTCGCTGGCGGAATGTGGCAATGGCGCTTCGGCGATTCGGATTGGTGGCGAGGATCACGGCGCGGGCGCTGCTCGCGCCGGTAGCCTATGCCGCCTGCGCGCTGGTCGAACGCGAGGGCAAAATCCTGCTCGCGCGTCACAGTTATGTCGATGGCTGGCTTCTGCCCGGCGGCTCCATCGAACGCGGCGAAGCCGCGGAGCACGCCATCATCCGCGAGATGAAGGAAGAGATCGGCCTTCAACGCTGCGCGCCGCCAGAGCTCTTCGGCATTTACTCGCGCAAGGCCGGCTGGGCAACGAATGTAATAGTATTGTATCGGTTACATGACGCGGAATTTACTTTCACACCCAATCTCGAGATTCGCGAAGTCCAATTCGTCGATCCGGCCAATCCGCCGGAGGGTACCCCCCGATCGGTCACGGCCCGTCTTCGCGAATATGCGGGGCTGCAACCGCGCTCGGCTTTCTGGTAAATATGAATCGGGGGAGGTTTTACCCCTTCATTAGACCCTGCAGGAGATTTGCAATGAAGAAGATCGCAATCGCAGCTGCTGCGGCCGTGCTTGGCGTCGTCACCTTGGCGACAAGCGCATCCGCGGCAATCGTGTGTAACCGTGAAGGCGAGTGCTGGCACGTGAAAGGCCGGTACGCGTATGACGCCGGATGGGGCTTGGTCGTTCATCCGAACGGTTGGCGCTGGGGTCGGCGCGACCATTTCGTTTGGCGCGAGCCCGTCCGCGAGGAACGCGGCTATTGGCGCGGCGGTGTCTGGATCAAGTTCTGATCGCCTCCGATTAGGGAACCTGGCCGGGATCCTGCGCGTTGTAGGGTTACCGGCCAGGTACCTAAAGGGAGAATAGCCATGAAGAAACTCATCATCGGCGCCGCTGTGGCGCTGTTCAGTTTGACTGCTCTGACGTCCGCCGCTTCCGCGGCCATCGCCTGCAACAACGACGGCGAATGCTGGCATGTCAGAAATGCTTACAACTACAAACCCGAATTCGGCGTCACCGTTCACGAGAACGGCTGGAAATGGGGTCCTGCGGATCACTTCCGCTGGCGTGAGCACACCGGTCGCGGCTACTGGCGCAACGGTGTCTGGATCCGCTTCTAAGATCCGGGTTCTTTAGCCTTGAAAAGCACCCTCCCGTTTTCACGGGAGGGTGCTTTTGTTTTCAGACGGGATCCCAGCCGAAAACTGAGGCTGTCGCGCCGAGATCGTGAAAACTCGGCTTCAGCGCCGGCATCGCGTGCTCCGCGATGGTCTGCGGCGTCCAGCCTTCGATCTTCGCGAGACCGCGAACGGGACGCGGCTGGCTCATCAGGAATATCTCGTTGCCCCGCGCAACGAAGATCTGTCCCGACACGTCTTTCGTCACCGGCGAGGCGAGCGCGACCGCGAGCTGCGCCACCTGGTCGGCGCGCATGAAGTTCTTCATACGCTCGACGCGTTTTGCAGAGGCGTCGTCCTTGATGGGGATCGTAGCGATCAGGCGCGACCACGCGAACGGCGCGATGACATTGGAGCGCACATTCTTCTGCACGCCTTCCATCGCAACGATGCGCGACAGCCCGACAATGCCCATTTTCGCCGCGGCATAGTTGGCCTGTCCGACATTGCCGATGAGTCCGCTGGTCGAGGAGAACAGGACGAACGAGCCTTCTTCCTGCTCACGGAAATGATTGATGGCGGCGTGGCAGATATTGTAGCTGCCGTTCAGATGGACATCGATGACAACGTCCCACTCCTCTTCGCTCATCTTGTGAAACATCTTGTCGCGCAGAATGCCGGCGGGACTGATGATCGAATGCAGACCTTTGTAGATGTCCATCGCCTGCTCGATCATGTGGGCGACACCCTTGCGGTTCGACACGCTGTCGGAATTCGAGACCGCCTCGCCGCCCGCCTTGCGGATTTCAGCCGCGACCTCTTCTGCCGGCCCAGCCGATCCCGCATCGCCGCCGGAAGCCCCGCCACCCAGATCGTTCACCACGACCGTCGCGCCTTCGCGCGCGGCCAGAAGCGCACATTCCTTTCCGATGCCATTGGCGCCGCCGGTCACCAGAACGACCTTGCCATCCAGCACACCCATCGCTACCTCCCATTTCTGATTTCGATGGGGCGACGCTAACACGATGGCCGGGACTTGGCAGATACGTGCGGAGCGGCCCGAAGACGCGGAGGCCATCGAGGCGCTGGACAATGACGGCTTCGGGCCCGGCCGTTACGCAAAGTCAGCTTATCGGCTGCGTGAAGGCGTAAAGCCTGAGGACCGTCTGGGCTTCATCGCTGTCGAGAACGGCGTGGCGCGCGGCACCATCCGCTTCTGGCCGATCAAGATAGGCGATACATCCGCTCTGTTGTTGGGCCCGCTTGCGGTGCAATCCGGCCAGCGCGGACACGGTATCGGCATCGCGCTGATGCAGCATGGCATCGGGCAGGCGCGCACAACTGACTACGCCGCGATCCTTCTCGTAGGCGATGAACCTTATTACCGGCGCGCGGGATTTTCACGCATCGCGGCAGGACGAATCCGGTTCTGCGGGCCCGTCGATCCCCGGCGCATTCTCGGATTGGCGCTGAAGCCAGACGCGCTGGAAACGCTTTCCGGCGATGTTACGCGGGCGCGCATCGACGTACCCATCTGTGCGGAAGGCGCACGGCTGGGTTAGCGCTTCTTCGGTTTGTCCGCATTGTCGAACGCGAAGGGTCCGCCGCCAAGGCCGATGACCATCAGCAATCCGCCGGCGATGGCGATGTTGCGGGCGAAAATCTCATAATCGGACGCGCGTTCTGCAGCGTTCTTCAGGTGCCAGTAATCGTGCATGAAAAACGTCGCGACGATCACGAAGCCGAACAGCAGCATCGCGCCATGACGCGTGTGGTATCCGAGCAGCAGCGCCAATCCGCCCAGGATCATCACGATCAGGGCTACGGCCAGAAGCAACGGCGCCGCGGGAAGGTTGAGCATGGTCATCAACGAGACGTTGGCGTCCCATTGGCTCGCGCGCGTGTAGACCTCGGAGAGGAAAAACCACGCCAGCGCGAGCCGTCCCAGAAACGGCGAGATCATTTCGGAAAAAGACATACGCGCCCCCGCACAAATCAGCGCGGGAGAGCTTAGGCCGATTTGCGGAAAGTCCCTAGATGCCCCGGAGTGCGTGCTTGCGCAGATGGCGCACCAGCGCCATTTCATCGACGCGGGACTGTGCGCGGCGCGCCTCGATTTCGTCGGCGCGCTTCTGCTGCTGCTCGGTCGCGAATTCGAGCGCCTTGAGATCCTGAAATGCCGCAGAGAGTTCGTCCTGGGCCTGCACGCGTTCGCGCTCCAGATCCTTCAGCGTTCCGCGCAGATTTTCGCGGCGGGATTCGATGGATTTCAGGAAGGACGGAAACGCCAGGCGTCCGATGTCGGAATCGCCGGCGCGCTGCTTCTCGCGCGTGACGCTGTCTTCCAGATCGGAAAGCTTGCGTTCGGCATCGGCTTTCATGCCGTCGAGCGTGGCTAGCCGGCGCTTCAGCTCATCGACGCGAAAGCGCCGAAGACGGATCAGCGTGTTGGTGCGTTTCATGTGACCCTACCCTTCCCCTCGCCCATTATTTTCTCGAGGGCGCTATACCCGTCCGCGAATGTCGCACATTCGTCTTTCTTTTGTGTAAGGAACGCCTCAAGCGGCGGATTCAATCGTATCGCGGTGTCGACGGCCGGATTTGTCCCGCCTTTGTACGCACCGAGGCGGATCAATTCCGCCATATCATCATACAGCGCCATGGGCGCGCGCGCTTCCGCGATAATCGCCTGTTCGCGCGGCGTGTTGCAGCCAGGCATCGCGCGCGACACGGATTTAAGAATGTTTATCGCCGGGAAGCGGCCGCGCTCGGCGATGTTCCGTTCCAGCACAATATGGCCGTCCAGGATGCCGCGCACGGCATCCGCGATCGGCTCATTGTGATCGTCGCCTTCGACGAGAACTGTAAACAATCCCGTGATGGAACCGTCACAACCGGCAGGTCCCGGACCCGCGCGCTCCAGCAAACGCGGCAATTCCGCGAACACCGTCGGCGTATATCCCTTCGACGCCGGCGGTTCGCCCGCCGACAATCCCACTTCGCGCTGTGCCATCGCAAACCGCGTCACGCTGTCCATTAAGAGCAGCACATGCAAACCCTGGTCCCGAAGCTGTTCGGCGACCGTCATCGCGACATAGGCGGCCTGACGGCGCACCAGCGGCGGATCGTCCGAAGTCGCCGCGATGACGACGCTGCGCTTCATGCCTTCGTCGCCGAGATCGTCTTCGATGAATTCCTTCACCTCGCGTCCCCGTTCGCCGATCAGACCGATCACGATCGCATCGGCGTTGGTGTTGCGCGCGAGCATGGCGAGCAATGTGGATTTGCCGACGCCGGAACCCGAGAAGATTCCCATGCGCTGACCTTCACAGCAGGTCGTGAACGTGTTGAGCGCGCGCACGCCGAGATCGAGCTTCTCGCCGACGCGTCCGCGTGCATGCGCGGCCGGCGCCTGGGCCTTGAGAGGATAGGGAATTGCGCCTTGCGGCAGCGGCCCCTTGCCGTCGCGCGGCTGGGCAAAGGCGTCGATCGCGCGGCCGAGCCAGGCCTCGCTCGGATAGATCACACCCGCGTTTTCCTCAAAGTCCGCGCGGGCCGCCAGCGTGATCCCGTTCAGATGGCCGAGCGGCATGACCAGCGCGCGGCCCTCCCGGAAGCCGACGACCTCACAAGAAATTTGCTTTCCGGAACCGCCACTTAGCCTTACCTGTCCGCCGAGGCTGATCGCGCCGGCCGCGCCCGTCACTTCAACGAGCAGGCCTTCGATCCGCGCCACGCGCCCGAAACGGCGCGAGGTCGGTATAGCGTCGATTTCCTTGAGCAAAGCGCGCATGCGGCTCCTGTCGGGAGGCGAAAAGGCCTCCAAAGTCCGTGCATCTTGCCCCGAAGGTTTTAAGTGGCGGTAAACTTAACAAAGCGAATCAAGGGGATGGTCTGGTTCCGTTAACCCGGAATTTTCGGGTCCTCTCATCCGTCCTGGCCGTGCAAGTTAATATTAACCATTTAACTTTACGGTCGTGACGTTCGGTTAACCGGGG
>CAZCJI010000063.1:0-11485 GCA_964498625.1 uncultured Rhizobium sp. | reverse complement strand
GCGTCCCGGTAAGCAATGGCTGCGCTGCTCATGCGTCCTCCGCAAGACGGATGCCGCTGAACTGCCAACGGGCCGAGGGCGGGAAAAAGTTGCGATAGGTGGACCGGATATGGCCGGGCGGTGTTGCGCATGATCCGCCGCGCAGGACTAGTTGTCCCACCATGAACTTGCCGTTGTATTCGGAAGCCGCGCCATCGAATGGCTTGAAGCCCGGATAAGGATCGTAGGACGAGCGCGTCCAAGCCCAGACATTGCCGAATAGTGTTTCGTTTCGAGTGGCTATCGGGCCTAGCGTCTCGAGATCAAGGAAGCTTCCTTCAAGTGCGCGCCCAGACGCAATCGCCTCCCATTCGAACTCCGTCGGCAACCGCTTGCCCGCCCATGCCGCGAAGGCGGCTGCCTCGTAGAAACTGACATGCGCGACCGGTTCGCCGGGATTGCGCGGACGAACGCCGTGGAGGGTAAAGATGCGATCGTCTTCCAGCCAATAGAGCGGCGCGGTCCAGCCTTCGCGCTCTTTCAGTGCCCAACCGTCCGACAACCAAAATTCCGAACGCCCATACCCGCCGTCTTCGATGAAGGCCTGATACTCGCCGCAGGTGATGGGTCTTGAGGCGAGACGAAACGGACGGAGCAAAACCTCGTGCTGCGGGCCCTCATTGTCGAAGGCAAATGTTCCGCCCGCATGTCCGATCTCGACTACGCCACCCGAATGCGCGATCCAGTCGAGGGCCGGAACAGAGTCCAGCGAGGAGGGCTGGCCGGCACGCATCGCCGGAAGAAGCGGATTGCAGAAGAACGTGTATTTAATATCGGTCAACATCAGTTCCTGGTGTTG
The DNA here is from genome assembly GCA_964498625.1 of uncultured Rhizobium sp. Classification (GTDB taxonomy): domain Bacteria; phylum Pseudomonadota; class Alphaproteobacteria; order Micropepsales; family Micropepsaceae; genus Rhizomicrobium. The sequence continues at coordinate 10,647 of CAZCJI010000063.1, read as the reverse complement.
TTGCTCGTGATGCAGCCCCAGCGTGACAAGCGCGCGTCGCTCAGGCCCCGCATGCGGCAACAGGCGCTCCATCGCTTCGTCCACATGTGACCGATAAGCGTACACCTCCGCCAAACCAGGACGTGTCAGCAGTCCACGATTGGCGCGGGCGAACGGCGCGCCAAGACCCAGATAGTAGGAATTGAAGATCGCATCGAATTGGGCATCGAACGGTTCGTAGTTTGGGTCGCGGCGCAGGATCATGCGCTCGAAGAACCACGTCGTGTGCGCCAGATGCCATTTCATGGGGCTCGCATCCGGCATCGGCTGGACGCACGTGTCTTCAGCCGACAACGGCTCCGCAATAGCCGTGCTCAATGCGCGGACATCACTGTAGAAATGGGAAAGCTGCGGCCGGGTGGATGCCGCCGCTGACGATATTTGGCTTGGTCGCATCAATACCCCTTCGGCGCTCTACCGGCACAGTTCCCTAAGCAACGATTGGCTGCAACTTTGGTTGCGAGGATCGGATATGAATCAAACAAAACAGCTACTTATGGACGATAGTCTTATGACCGCGGTCTAAGTACTCCAGCATCTAATCACACCTGAAGGATTTTCAATTGTCCCGTGATTTCAATGCGATAATAATGTCATGAATTCACGCTATCTGCCCAAAATGCACATGAGACCACGCGTCACGGACGCATTGTATCTGGTGTTTGCGCTTTGCGTTGCGAACCCGGTTCACGCAGCCGAGCCCAAGAAAATCGAAGCGAGCGCGGTGGTCGCGCACTATGCCGACATGGCCGAGGCGATCTACGGCGATGCTTTGTCTGGAGCTCAAGCTCTTCAGACGGCCATCGAAACCTTCATCGCACATCCGACGCTGGAATCCTTGGAGGCGGCGCGGTCGGCGTGGAAGCAAGCCCGCATTCCCTACTTGCAGAGCGAGGGGTTTCGTTTCGCCAACACGGTGGTCGATGACTGGGAGCCCCGCGTCAACGCGTGGCCATTGGATGAAGGTTTCATCGACTATGTGGGACCTTCGTATGGCACGCAGTCCGATCAGAATCCGCTCTATACGCTGAACGTCGTGGGCAACGCCAAGCTCCGCGTCGGCGCGAAGACAGTCGAAGCCGCAAACATCGACAATGCGCTTCTGCGTCAACTGCAACAGGCCGAAGGCGTACAGACCAATGTCTCGACCGGATATCACGCGATCGAGTTTCTTTTGTGGGGTCAGAATCTCAACGGTCTTGCCGGCGGGAGCGGCATGCGACCGGCCAGCGATTACGATGTCGCGGCCTGCACCCATGGCAATTGTGCGCGCCGCGTCGCCTATCTGACATCGGCGGCCAATTTGCTTGTCGCCGATCTGGGAGAGATGGTCGCGGATTGGCGCCCGGATGGAAAAGCACGTGCGGAGCTGTTGGCGAAGAGTTCGGACGACGGGCTCGCCGAAATTCTGACCGGCTTGGGCAGCCTGACATTCGGCGAAATGGCGGGCGAACGCATGAAACTCGGGCTGATGCTGCACGACCCGGAAGAACAGCAGGATTGCTTCTCCAACAACACGCACAATTCGCATTATTACGACGAAATCGGGATCGGAGAGTTGTGGCGCGGACGCTACGTCCGCACGGACGGTAAGGTTCTCGATGGCGCCAATCTGCGTGAATACGCATCGGTCGCCGATGTCGCGTCCGCGCAACGGCTTGATGCGTCACTCGACAATGCGCTGGCGGCGATCAGGAAGATGAAGGATGAAGCCGACAGCGGCCATATGGCCTACAGCCAGATGATCTCGGCTGGTAATGCAGACGGCAACAAACTGATCTCCGATGCGATGGATGCGCTGGTCGCGCAGACCCGCGCCATCGAGGGCGTCGCTACGGTGCTGCACCTGAAAGTGTCGTCCGGCAAATCCGACCACAACGCCGGCGCGGCGAACCCGCATTGAGCACCAGGCGCGAGTTCCTGCTTTCTGGCGCGGCAGCCTGCGCATCGCTTGCGGGCTGCGCGGTTTTTGGAAACGGCTCTGAAGCGCGACTCCCGGAATCCAAGATCGGGGGCAAAACGATCACCCTGACGGCGCAACCGCGCGAGTTTCCCCTGACGCAAAACGCGCGGATTCGAGCGTGGCTCTACGACGAACGGCCTTTTCCCGTTCTGCGCATGACGCGGGGCGAAGTTCTCGACGTAACCCTCAAAAACGCGCTTGCCGAACACACCTCGATTCACTGGCACGGTATCCGCGGCCCGAACGCGATGGACGGCGTGCCTTATCTCACGCAATTGCCGGTCCAACCTGGCCAGACGTTCCGCTACCGGCTCACGCCTCCGGACGCTGGGACATATTTCTTCCATCCCCACTGCAACACTGCTGTGCAAATGGGCCGCGGCCTTCTCGGCGCGCTGATTGTCGAGGAGGAAAAGCCTGTCTTCGACGACGACGTTGTGATGATCCTCAAAGATTGGCGCATCGGAGCGGACGGAAAATTTCTAGCGTTTCTCACCGCGGATGGCGCGAGCAAGGCGGGAAGCTTCGGCGCGATTCGCACGGTCAACGGAACAGTGCAGCCGCGTATCGGAATGCGCGGCAGTGCCAATGTTCGTCTGCGCCTGATCAATGCGGACCCGACGCGAATTGCGCAGATCGGTATCGGCGGCGCGGACGCAAAGATTGTCGCGATCGATGGAAATGCGGTCACACCTTTTGTGCTCGACACATGGCGGCTTGGTCCGGGAATGCGCCTCGATCTCGTCGTGCATACCGCTGAAGAGACCGAAATCCGGCTTCTCGACTATTTCGCCGCCTCGCCGGTTCTGCTCGCGACGCTCTATTCGAATGGTCAGAAAGATCACGATGCCGAAGCCGCGCTTTTGCAGCTGGCCTCGCCTGATTTTACGGATGCGCGGCGTCTCGGTCTGGAGTTGGGCGCGGGCGTCGATGCAAACGCGATTCCGAGCCCGCAGCTGATCCTCTTGCCGGATGGGCGCACCATCGATCTCGCGGATTCTTTGTGTCTGGCGCAGGGAACATTATGGACATTGAATGGAACATCGTGGCCTGACCGCGACCACTCAAAACTGCCGCCTCCATTGTTTGCTTTCCAGCGAGGAGAGCGGGTTGTGCTGGAGATTGCGAATACAACATCGCGTGCGCATCCAATCCATATTCACGGCCATACGATGACGGTCTTGTCGGCAAGTTTGCTCGCGCGGCCAGTGCACAGGGCTGATACGGTGCTGGTGTTGCCCAATGAGCGTGTTGCAGTCGGATTCGTGGCCGACAATCCTGGCAACTGGATGATCCATTGCCATGTGATAGAACATCAGGAAACCGGGATGATGGGATGGTTTCGCGTTTCCTCACGGTAGTTTTTGTCATCGTGCCGATTGCCGTATTGGCGGCGGCTCCGCCGCTCTCCCGTGGCGTTGGAGGGCTCGATGCGGCAGCAGGTTGGGCGCTGTTTCGCCGCCCATGGATTTCTTCGCCATCCTCTTTGGTTGCGGGAGGCGGCCTGGGGCCGCTCTACAATTCCCGTGCCTGCGATTCCTGCCATGCGGGCGGCGGCCCTGGACGCGTGGCAACTGACGCGATGGACGGCGGTCTCGTGGTCCGAATAGGTCGCGCAGATGCGACAGGCGATCCGGTGTACGGAACCCAAATTCAAACCCAGGCGCTTTCCGGCTTCGAACCGGAAGCGGACGCCAGCTTTCATTGGCAAGAGGCAAACGGTCTTCGCACGGCGGACATCGTTCTAACCAATCTTAACTACGGCCCGCTTGCGTCCGATACGCACAAGGCGCTCCGGCGCGCGCCATCACTGTTCGGAATTGGTGAGCTGGAATCGATTCCAGAAAAGGAAATTCTTGCACACACTGGTCGGGGACGGCCGGCCTGGATCAATGATGCAAATGGCAAGCATGTGCTCGGCCGTTTCGACTGGAAAGCAACGCAACCGGCAATAACAACGCAGGTCGCAAGTGCATTTCAGCATGACTTTGGCATTGGAACTTCGGACTTCCCCGGCGCTTATGGAGAATGCACGCAGGCCGAAACGAAATGCCGTTCGGTTGGCGGACCGGATGTGGAATTGCCGGACCAATTTCGCGACCTTATCGCGTTCTATCTGCGCACGCTATATTCGCCGGATGCCCAGAACGAGACCGCGCCTGGTTTTGCGGTGTTCCGCAAATCGGGGTGTATGGCATGCCACGCTGCCCTCAACGATGCGCAGGGCCGGCCGGTCCATGCGTATACGGATCTTCTGCTGCATGATATGGGGCCGGGGCTCGACGACGGAATCGCCGAAGGGGCAGCGCATTCGTCCGAATGGCGCACCGCACCGCTGTGGGATGTCTCCCGCAGCCTGTCTCAAGGAGGGCTTCTCCACGACGGACGTGCCCGCACCATCGATGAGGCGGTGGCCTGGCATGGCGGCGAAGCGTCACAGGCGCGTAGCGCCTTCAACGCTCTGTCGTCAAAAGATCACAAGATGCTGGATGATTTTTTGCTCGGGCGTTGAAGCATGCGGGTTTCTGGACTGGTTCTCATAGGTTCGGCACTTCTTTTTGTACCTGTTTCATCCATGGCTGCGCCCGCCGATATTGCGCGGCATTTTGCAGACGCCTTCGCTATTCCGCGATTCAAGGCTGTCTCTGCTGCCGCCCATACGCAGGAGAAGGCATGGGTGGCGTTTTGCGTGAACCGAAAGCGCGGCAAAATCGAAGCCCTCAACCAGGCTTACGACGATCTCTCTGACGCATGGTCCGACGTGGAGTTTGTTCGCATGGGACCGGCCGCGCAGGCGCTGCGTGTCGATCGATTCAACTGGTGGCTCGATCGGACAAACGCCACCGGCAAGGCACTCACCGCAATGATGGCCGCAAAGCCCGAAGATCTGACGGTCGAGAAGCTCGCGCTCGGGAGCGTTGCCGGACAAGGCCTGCCGATCATCGAACGGCTGTTGTATCCCGCGACGGAAGGAAAACAACTCAAGGCGAAGGACGGCGAGCAGCGCTGTCTCGTTGGCGAAGCCGCGGCGCGCGAGCAATCCACGATCGCCGATCAGATCGTCAGCGACTGGACATCGGCGGACGGCGCGCAAGCCGCGCTGATCGCCAATAAACCCTGGAAGTCGTCTTTTGCCGACGCCAACGAAGCGGCCAGTGTGATGATGACCGATCTGGTCGCGGGATTGGAGATTCTCAAGGACCGCAAGGTCGCGATGGAATTTCACGACATTATGAATCCCAACGCCTTGCGCCTCACAGAAGACTCCCGCAGTGGGCGGACCCTGCGGGACATATCCCGCAATCTGGCGGCTATTCGTCAGGGGCTCGCGAGTTTCCTCGCTCCGGCGACGCCCGCTCAGCGCACACAACTCGATGCTGCGTTTGACGATGCAGACCGTGCGCTGAAAGACCTTGAGGCTGCCAAAGACGAACCCGCGCGCACCGGGGCGGTGAAGCAGGCACTCGCTGTATTTGGCACATTGGCGCAGACCGCGATGACACTCGTGCCGCAGGCGACCGGTCTAACCCTGGGGTTCAACAATCTCGATGGCGACTAGACGCGAGTTTCTCGCAGGAGCAACAAGCACAGCTCTGGCCGCAGGTTGGGGCCCTGCAAGGGCTTCGACAGTGCGCCTGATGAGCGCCGCGCGCCTCGGCGCCGAAGATGGCGCAGCACTTTGGCGTGAAGATATGTTCGCGCCTTTCAAACTGCCATCACGTGGCCACGCTCTGACGCGCCTCCATGACGGTAGAGTCGTTCTAATGGCGCGCCGCCCCGGTTTGTTCGGCTCGATCGTGGATCCTTCTGACCTCGCTGCACCTCTTCGGACATTTCAATCCGCCATGGATTACCGCTTTGCCGGCCATGCTGCGGCCTCACCGGACGGAACCGCACTGGTCACAAGCGAATTCGACGCCAATACCATTGAAGCCAGTATCGCTTTGCGCGATCCGCAGACCGGCGCGGAACGCGCGCGGTGGCATCTGAAAGAGATTGAACCGCACGAGTTGGTGTTTGCGCGTCATGGCGCGCGCGTGGTCGCAGCACTTGGGGGACTGATCAAAGACGGCGGAGTTGCTGGACCTGCGGTCGATCCCGAAAGCGTGAGGAGCGCCGTTCTCGAGATCGATCCGAAATCCGGCGCGGTGCTGGCGCGTCATGCACTTGCGCCGTCGTTGGCGTCCCTGTCGTTGCGCCATCTCGCGCTATCACCAGACGGCGAGACGATTGCCGTCGCGGCGCAGGATCAGGACCTTAGCGAGACGCGCCCTCTGGTGGCGATGCTGACGCTCGGCAAAGAACTTCAACCCCTCCCGATGCCGGACGTGCGGGACGTGGATTTTCGTGGATATATCGGCTCCATAGCGTTCGATGCCAAAGGCGAGTTCATCGCAGCTGCGAGCCCGCGCGGCAGCGTGGTGGGGCTGTGGTCGTCGAGTGGCGCATGGTGCGGCGCGTTGCCGATTGCGGATGTCTGCGGCGTCGCTCCGGGTGCTGAGCCTGGTGTTTTCTGGGCATCGAGCGGTCATGGCGGAATTTATAAGATTGCTGTCGATCGGTCTGGGCCGCGCGTCAACGCCCAATGGCGCGCCGATGCCGGCTTTGACAACCACCTTCTTCTAGTCTGACCCCGACACAAAAAAACGGGCCGGCAATCAGCCGGCCCGCTTCTGTTTCAATCGCTTCGCGGCTAGTTGGATCTATTGCCATTCCTGCCGATTTTGACGGCGGCCAAAAGGTCGTTCACGACGGCGTCGCGATTGCCGGTCGAAGAAAGGCCCTTCCAATGCTCAATCGTCGCCATGATCGAGGTCGTGTCATGCTCGCTATGATCGACGCCCGAATGCGCGAAGGTCGGAGAGATCATGACGGCAGGAATACGCGTGCCAGGACCCCACTGATCGTGAGCGCCAGCTCCGCGCGTGCTCGGGGGCGAGAGGTGATCCCACTGACCGCCGAACTCGTCATAGGTGATGATGACCATGGTGCTCGCCGCGTCCGGGCCGCTGTAGATGGCGGTCAGCAGATCGACGAGGTGGCTGCTGCCGCCGGTTTCGCTGGCATAGCCGGGATGCTCGTTGTTCTCGCCCAGGGGCTTGATGAAGCTGACAGTCGGCAGCTTGCCAGTGGACGCCTGTGTGAAGAACTCCGCTTCGTCACGCAGGTGTTCTTTGCGAGCTGTCGTGCCGGGCGCATAGGTGGCGTAGAAGTTGAACGCCTGATGATGGAACTGGAAGGCGCCATCAGGGCAGTTCGGCCACACGGCAGACGGATTGACGTTGGGATCCTCGCAGCTGTGATCCTTGCGCGGACCGTTGGTCCAGCCGGGCTTGCCAACATCGCCATCGGCGTTCGACCAGCCGCCAGAGTACCACGCCCAGGTAACGCCGCCACCGGACATGATATCGCCGATATTGGCGTTCGCGAGCGGTGGAAGCTGCTTGTACGAAGCAGTGCCGGGCGAGAAGGGTTGATAGGTCGGCTGGATCGTGTTCACTGCGAAGTCGCCACAGGCGAGTGTGTTACCCGCGCCGCATTCCTGCGTTAGCTGTGCGTCCTTTACCGTGCCGGTCGGCGTATAGAGCGGCGTAGAGGTCGCCATGCCGTTCGAGTCCACGATTGAGTGTAGATCGGTACTACCGCCGTCATGCACCGCATCTGCGAACACAGGAGCGGTCGCCGAAACCAGAACCTGATGGTTGAGGAACGACCCACCGAAGGCGCCCTGGAAGAACTTGTCCATGATGACGTAGTGCGGCGCGCCGTCCGAATGCAGGTACTGGTAGATCGGCAGATTCTGGGTGTTGTAGTAACCCATCGTCAGACCTTCTGCATCGCTGCCGGTGACGTAGCGATTCTGGTCTCCGTTGTTCAGCTGATACTGCTCGCTATAAAAGCGATGGACGATATCGCGCGTGCATCCGCCCGGAAGGCCTTGACCGTCCAGGATACCGTTCGTTGCGAACTGGTTCGGTGTTGGGCAGGTCGTCGCTGTCGACGGGATGTAATCTTCGATCGCGAATGGCGAATTCGTGAAATGGCTGTCGATTTCCGTTCCGCCGGCCGTGTCCGTGCAAGTCACGGTCAGGGGCGGCGATGTCAGATTGACATCGAGCTGAGGAAAGCAGCCGTATCGCGTGGCGTTGTCCTGACGGACCTGAAAGGTCTTTTTCGGAATTCCGTCACGGCCCATAACAGGCTCTCCCTCCACGGGGTCCCAACCGCCGTAAAGATTGTCGAAGCTGTGGTTTTCCTGATAAATGATGACAAGGTGCTTCACGCCCTGTCCCAAATAGCTGGTATCGTGATGCGCGCCAGCCGCCATGGCCTGTCCCACAAACGCGCAAGCCCCAATCGATGCTCCGGCCGTACAGCCGAGCAGCCAAGTTGAAAGTTTCATAAGCACTGCCTCCATAGACCTGGTAATCCAAGGTGTGGCGAGGCTGCGCGTTTTGCGCGACACTGCGATTGCCTATTTTTGTCAAAATCAATTCCGTCTTGTGACGGCGTGTTCACATACTGGCGGCTCGCCAGCTTGGCTGCGACTTTCAGGCGGCGACGAAGTTGATTCTCTCTGTCACTGCCGCGCTGGTGGTAGCAAATGGTTTGGCGGTGTAATTGAGTTTGAAGGCCCGCGCACGGTTGATCCTCATCGCCGCCAATCCGACGCATCTCCCGATAGAAGGCGTTTGCCCCCTTGATCAGCGGGATAGTTCAGAAAGCGCAGCACACTGCCGGCGGTATCGTGCGTGATCTGCGCACTTTTTTGTCTTCTCAGCCCGGCCAGATTGCCGACATCACCATCAGGAAGCCGACGATCGACGCGGTCCAGACCAGCGTGCGCAGGAACGGAACCCCAAAGACATAGGCTGGGACATAGATAACGCGCGCCCAAATATAGATCTGCGCTCCGAGCGCGGAATTGGCGGCGCTTTTGTCCAGCGCGTGCGCCAACAGCACTGCGGCGGCGAAGAATGGAAATGTCTCGAGAAAATTTCGGTACGCGCGATCAAGCCTTCCCCCGAACTTCCCGAGCGGCGCGCCAGGCTCGTCGCGTGATCCTGCCGCCCAAGGCAGCCCGCGCGCGAAAACGCTCGCAAGCGTCGCGGCGATCATCTGAACAATACCCAGCGCGATCGCGCAAAACAGAATCTGCATTTCGGTGGAATAGCTGGTCACGATTTCCTCCCCAATTTTGCCTATCCGGCAAACGACTCAGTCGTGGTCATTATAATGCACTGGACCCTATGCTGTTGCAGTGCAATCTATACGGGTTCTTTCAGAAACTAGCCGAAAAGGATGGGTGCTTTGGTCTCGCCGAGTCGATGGCACGGACGATGCTCTGGTACCGGTAAGACCTCTGTGTTTGCGCCAAAAAGGTCGTTGCAAGTTGGTGGGCCGGGGAAGATTATGATTAAGCGAAGCGGGTTTCGAGATGGATAAGTTCAGCGCGGCCAGGTCAAATAGCCCGCAGCGGTATTCTGGTACCGGTGAGGCTCCGCGAGACACAGGTGTTGCTGTCTTCGAACCGGGAATTCTGTGTCCGGACGGCACGTTTGTTTTTATCAAAAACCCTGCATCTGACGACATGCCGCAAATCCACGACATGCTGCGGAAAGAAATCGGCGAGAACGTCGCGCCACTCGAGATCATCCAATCTGTCTACGCTGCCAATTCGATGTCTTTCTGGGGATTGTACCGTTGCGCGGACGCAAGGCGTCTGTCGCCCCATCTCGTAGGTTTCATTGCTTATCTGCCGCTGAACGAAGCGGGCAAGGCCGCTTTGCGCGCCAAAAAGATCGACGGGCGCAACCCGGATATCTCCCTGCTGGCGGGGCCGGGCGAAGACCCTGTCGTGCTTTATCTTTGGGCCATCGTGACGCCGGGCCTCGGCAATCTTGCATTCGCGCTCAACTGCCGTGCGATCGGCGCCGATCTGTTCGAGCGTTTGCCGGTGATCGGCTGGATCTCGACGCAATCCGCGCTGGATTCGGTCAGACGTTCGTCACACACCCGCGACGACGCCAATGCGACGATCGGCTCGACTTTTGAAGTGAAGTTTCTGCCGGAACACCGGGCCGAAATGCGTGCCCTGAAAGTGATCGAAGGCCTCAAGCCCGGCCAGCGTCGCAGTCCGCGTCCGGTTCTGGAGGCGGCGCTCATTGCCACGGCCGACCAGATGGCCAAAGTCATGGCGATCCGCGCCGCGGTGTTCATGTCCGAACAGAATTGTCCCTATGATGAGGAGTTCGACGGCAACGACTATGCCGGCACGCATATTCTTGGCACCGTCAATGGGGAGCCGGCCGCCTGTTTGCGTGTGCGCTATTTCGCGAACTTCGTGAAGATCGAACGCCTGGCCGTCATGCCGCGTTTTCGCCGCACTCTGATCGCCAAGCAGGTTGTCGAGCAGGCGCTCGAGATTTGCAGCCGCAAGGGCTACACCAAAATGTATGGTCAGTCGCAAATGCGCCTGGTTTCTTTTTGGGGAAAGTTCGGTTTCAAACCGATGCACAAGGACGCGAAGCTCGTGTTCTCCGATCACGAATATGTGGAGATATATGGAGACATTCCGCCGCACGCCCATCCCCTTACACCGGAAACCGATCCGCTGATTCTCATTCGCCCAGAGGGGAAATGGG
>CAZCJI010000062.1:0-11515 GCA_964498625.1 uncultured Rhizobium sp. | reverse complement strand
GCACCGCGCCGTCCGACTTCACCAGGATCAGCGGCGGCATTTCCTTCTTGTCGCCCTCTTCCGCGACCGGAATGACGAGTGCGCCTTCGCTCTCTTCGGTGACATGCCGCGCTTTCAGGTCTTCGATCATCGGCGCGATCAGCGTCTCGACGCTTGCCTCGCCTTTCCAAAGATCGAAATGAATGCCGAGGCTCCCCCATTCGCGCTCCAGCCCGAATTTTGAGACCGCGAAAAAGTGCTCCCACAGCGCGCGATAACCGGGACGGCCTGCCTGCAATTCGGCCGTGGCCTTGCGCGCCTCCTCCAGCCGCGCCGGATCGGCTTTGCACGCGGCCGACGCCGCCGGATAGATCTCCTCGAGGTCTTCCATCGTCACCGGCGATTGCTCCGGGTACGGACCTTTGAACCCGGCGTCGAAATAAACCGGCGCAATGCCGCGATGCCCGATCTCGGAGATAAGCTGGCCCATCTGCAGGCCCCAATCCCCCAGATGCACGTCGCTCATGACATGCCAGCCATTGGCACGGAACAGGCGCTGCAACGAGTCGCCGATCACCGAAGAACGCAGATGGCCGACATGCATGGGCTTTGCGACATTCGCGCCGCCGAAATCGATGACGGCCGTCTTGCCGTTACCTGTGCCGGGAGCGCCGAGCCGCGCATCCTTCGCCATGGTCCCTGCGCGTTCGGCGAGCGCTGCATCCGTGACATCGAGATTGATGAAGCCGGGACCTGCGATCTCGACCTTCGCAAAGATCGGGTTGGCTTTCAGATGCCCCGCGATCTTATCGGCAATCGCGCGCGGGTTCATCTTGGCGGCGCGCGCGGCTTGCATTGCGCCGTTGCACTGGAACTGCGCCATGTCCTGGCGATCGGATTCCTGGACGTGGCCGAAGGATTCCGAAAGTCCCTCGGCCACGAACGCGGCCCTGGCGATCGCGCTCAGTTCGGCGGCGAGACTCGTCATGGCGCGTAGTGATGGTTCTTCGTGTTGTATTCGAGCTGCGCCGTCGTCAGCTGGATGCCGGTGAGAATCTGATACTCACCCATCTTGCTGCCGCGCTCGAACTTGATCGCGATGTCGTTGATTGCCTGTTCAAAATTCGCGGTGGCCTGCCCGGCAAGAAAGTGGACATCGGTCGTATACATTTTCTTCGTCATGATCCGGCTGCCGCCATGCGTGATGGCGACGAAATACGGGATGCGGTAGTTCGCCTCTTCAGGCGCGGGCGGCCGGTGCGCCGAGAACACAACATAGATTCTCGAATTCGTAAGCTTGTTGTCCTTGTCGTAATCGCAACCGGTCCTGACATTGGTCATCCACACGGTGTAGAGCTCGCCTGACGGGGCCTGCGGCGCATTTGGACGGAATACGGTGAGCGCCGATGTCGGCGCAAGCACGGCGGCGCTGGGACACAGGCCCTTTTCCGCGTCGGTGTGGGAGCAGCCGGAAAGAACCACGGCGGCAAGCAGGGCAACCATCAAAACGCGCATTGTTTCAAGCCTTGAAAACGGACCGCAGGGGATGGCTAGGCATAGCACATCCCGCCGCGGGAAAGGAAAGACCCTTGGGGGCGGGTAGTGGGTCAGTTTGAATTTTGGTCCATGTCGCGCCAACCGCAAATCTCAGTGTTCTCATCCAAGTCCTTAGCAATTGAGAGCTTGTAGCTTCTTATCTCGTTGCACACCTGATCGCGGTCCATGTCCAGGTTGTTCTGTGCCTCGTCTATCTCTTGTCTCCCTTCTATCTGATGAAGCAAAGAAAACGCGCCAGTCTGTTGGCCCTCGTGATAGCCCCACAGCCAGCTTGTCATCAGGCTCAGCGTTCCGAGAAGAATCAGAATGCCAGTGCGCCCCATCATCTCTCGTGCCCATTTGTGCATTCGCCGCTTCCCACCCTGCAATCTTCGCGACCATATCAGACATTTCCCAGCAGCTGCAGGCGTTCGCGCTTCCCTCCCAGCGCAAAGAGTGCGACGGAATACACGCTATGACGACTCGCATCGATCTGTTCACGGACGGAGCCTGTTCCGGAAACCCCGGACCCGGTGGCTGGGCCGCACTCCTGCGCGCCGGCCGGCATGAGAAGGAATTATCCGGCGGCGAGCAGCTCACGACCAACAACCGCATGGAGATGATGGCCGCGATCCGCGGGCTGGAGGTGCTGCGCAAGCCGTCGGAGATTACGGTTCATACGGATTCACGTTACCTGCTGGACGGCGCGACGAAATGGCTGAAGCGCTGGAAAGCCAATGGCTGGAAAACCGCCGACAAGAAGCCGGTGAAAAACGACGATCTGTGGCGCGAACTCGATGCGCTGTTGACGCGTCATTTCGTGACCTGGAATTGGGTCCGGGGCCATTCCGGTCATCCGGAGAACGAGCGCGTCGATGCGCTGGCGCGCTCCGAGGTCGAGCACTTCACCGGCTAGGTGCGCTGTCGCGACCGGCCTCAAAGCCGGGAATGTCCTCTGGAAATGAGAGCCAATGGTGACGGCTGCGCTCGAACACCGAGCGCGCCGGTTTCGGAAAATGCGGATCGGCAAACGCGCCCACCGCGACGCCATAACGTCCGGGATGATTGGCGGCCCGCCAATAGACGGTTGAGCCGCAACGCGGGCAGAAATGAAAAATCAGCTTACGGCCTTCGACCGACCGTTCGTACACGGAGGAAGGCCCCGACAGCCGCAGCTGCGCTTCCTCAAAATAAGCGCCGACGCCGAACGAAGAGCCCGTGCGGCGCTGGCATTCGAGGCAGTTGCACAGCGAAACGACAGCCGGCTCGCCCTCGGCGTCCACCGTCAGCGAGCCGCAGCAGCATCGGGCCGTGCGCGCCGTCACATCAAAGCTGCTTCAGGATCGCTTCGGCGCTCGACACGGAGAACGCGCCGGGCTCTTCCACGCTCAACGCCTTCACGACGCCGTCATCGACGATCATCGCATAGCGCTGGCTGCGCTGGCCCATGCCGAAACGGGTGCCGTCCATCTCGAGACCGAGCGCGCGCGTGAACTCGCCGTTGCCGTCGGCCAGCATCATCACCTTGTCGCCGGCGCCCTGCTGATCGCCCCAGGCGCCCATCACGAACGCATCGTTGACGGACAGGCACGCGATCGCGTCCACGCCCTTCGCTTTAATCGCGTCGGCGTTCTGAATGAAGCCCGGCAGATGTTTCGCCGAGCAGGTCGGCGTAAAGGCGCCGGGAAGCGCGAACACGACGATTTTCTTGCCAGCGAACAGATCGTCGGTCTTCACCGGCTTTGGGCCGCCATCCTGCTTCTGCATCAGCGTCGCCGACGGAACCTTGTCACCCACCTTGATCGTCATGTTTTCTCCACAGTGTTGAACCGGCGCGGTTGTAGCCCAGCCTCAGGGACGCCGCAAAGGATTTGCGGTTTTCCACATTTCGGGTGTTACAATCGCGCATGGCATCGGCGCAGAAAAGCAAAGGCGATGATGGTTTCCTGCTGGGGAAACTTCTGATCGCGCTTCCCGGCATGCCCGATCCGCGCTTCGAGAAAAGCGTCATCTTCATGTGCGCGCATTCCGATCAGGGCGCAATGGGACTGATCGTCAACAAGCCTTTCGAGGGCCTGACGTTCCGCGAGCTGGTCGAGAAGCTCGAAATCCGCGTGACGGCGAACACGCCCGATCCACCGGTGCTGTTCGGCGGCCCTGTCAGCACCGGACAAGGGTTTGTGCTGCATTCCTACGAGTATATGGCCAAGGACGCGACGATGCCGGTCACGCCGGAGATATCCCTCACGGCGAGCGTGGAGGTTCTGCGCGACATGGCCGAAGGCCGCGGCCCGGGAAAGTCTCTGTTCGCGCTGGGCTATGCCGGTTGGGGGCCGGGTCAGATCGAAGGCGAATTGCAGACCAATGGCTGGATTCATTGCGATCCTGACAAGGCGATCGTGTTCGATCTCGCCTACGACGCCAAATGGCGCGCGGCATTGGCGAAGCTCGGTGCCGATATTTCAGGTCTGTCGGCCGAGGCCGGTCGCGCCTGAGCCGGGCGTGAGCTTGATCGCCGTTCCCGGGTTGTAATGACGCGCGATATAATTGAGCGCATCGGCGAGCGACAGAGGCGGCGAATAGTAGAAGCCCTGCGCGAATTCGCAGCCGATCTCTTTCAACAGCGCCGCGTCCTCTTCGCTTTCCACGCCTTCCACGACAACGTCGCGCTTGAGATCGTGCGCCAGCGTTACGACGGAACTCAGAACAACGCTGCTGTCGGATTCCCTGTGCGTGCCGCCATGCCGCGAGAGAAAACTCTTGTCCACTTTCACGGTGTCGAACGGAATATCCTTGAGCTGGCTCAAGGTCGATTGACCGGTGCCGAAATCGTCGATCGCGAGACCCGCACCGAGCGCGCGGATTCGCCTCAAGACCGCTTGTGCATTCGCAGCGGCGGCACTCTCGGTCACTTCCAGCTTCAGCGTACCGGGTGCAACGCCGCAATCGGTCAGAAGCTGGCGCAGGAACGATTCAAACGCCTGATCGCGCAACTGGCGACGGGAAACATTGACGCTCGCGAAAAGCGGCGGTGTCAGCGGAAAGAAGCGCTGCCATTGCGACAGATCGTGCGCCGCCTGATCGAGCGCAAAGCGGCCCAGCGTGACGATGAGACCGGTTTCCTCGCAATGCGCGATGAAATCGTCAGGTGGGATGAGCCCTCTTTCAGGATGACGCCACCGGATCAGGGCCTCAAAGCCCGCCACCGTGCAATCCGCGACACGCACGATGGGCTGGTAGAAGATTTCGATCTGATCGTGCTCGATTGCGGCACGAAGCTCGGCCTCCAGCGTAACGGAATCGCTCGAAGCCTGAGTGCTCATCACGCGGGCATAGACGCGGGCGCATCCGCCGCCGTCCTGTTTGGCCCGCATCAGCGCGAGTTCGGCATTCTTGACGAGATCGGCGCCATCACGCGCGTCGGCGCCGACCCCGAGGCCGATGCTCGCCGCGGCGAAGATGTTGCGGCCGTCCTGAACGTAGGCGCCCGCGCAGGTCTCCGCGAGTTCGGCGCCAATGGTCGCGACGGTTCCGCTCGGGTGCCGGAAGAGCAATGCAAAGGAGTCGCCGCCGACGCGGAATACATCCGCCTGCCCGCCCGCGCGCTTCGCGAGACGATCCGCGATACGAACCAGCAGCGCATCGCCCCCGGCATCGCCCAGGCTGGCATGGATCGCCTTGAACCGGTCGATGTCGAGCACCGCGAGCGTCGCGTCCACGAAGCCGTCGCCCATCCTCTCGAACGCGATCATGAGCGCTGCGCGATTGCCCAGACCGGTCAGCGGGTCGATCAGCGAGCTGTCGGAAGCAGCGACTTCGATTTCCTTGCGCGCCGTGATGTCGGCAATGAGGCCCAGACAGCGATTGGTGCGATTGCCGTCGCCCATCATCGTCGCGCGCAATTCTAACCACCGGTACCGGCCGTTCTCGCTGCGCACCCGAAACTCGATGCGAAAGGCGAGGCCCGCCTGAGCGCGGTAATCCGAGACTGCCTGCTCGTAGATCCCGCGATCGTCGGGGTGCACGCGCGCGATCCAGACCCGATGCGGCATCGTCCCATGCGCTTCGTCGAGGCCAATCAGGGACGCGGCTTCGCGTGACAGCAAGACCTGATCGGACTCGAACTCCAGGTCGAAGATGCCCTGATGCGCGGCACCGATCGCTTTCAAGGCGGCAGGATCTTCGGCGGTCATCCGCAAGCCCGGCAGGACGGCAATACCTTCACCGGCAACGACGGCCAGAGCGAGAAGAACGGCGCCTGCCGCCGCGAAGCCACCGGCGATGTCAGGCGCGACTGTCGTATCGCCGAGCATCCCCATCGAAGAAAGTGCGGCGGCAAACGCGACAAGCGCGAAGACGGCTGCGCTGGGCGCCAGCACCCGCGCCGGCTGCGAACCGGAGCGGCCGCGATGCACGAGGTATGCGGTGATCGCGGCGGTTCCCAGTGTAACCAGGGCATAGGTAAGGTCCGTGGCCGCTGGAATGCCCAGATACGACAAAATCGAGAGGCCGGTTAGCGCGATGACGGCCCGATCGAGCCAGCGTCCGGCAGAGCGCCACGCGCCGTCAACCGGCACAAGCGTATCGGCCAGGCGGATGCCTGACACCAACGCGAGCCCGGCGAAGAACGCGGTTAGGCCATAAGGCCCTCCGATGTTCGTGGCGAGGCTTCTGTCGAACATGCCCGTGCCCGTCAGGCGCGTCAGAAGAATGAGAAGGAGTGTGAGAGCCGCCCACAGTGGCGCGCGATGACCCGACATGACTGCGAGCCCGCCAGCGATCGCTGCGGCTGCGAAGATCAATCCGCCAATCGCGGCGATGAAGATGCCGACCCGGCGGTTGTGCGCGTCAAGCGCAGGTTCCGTCCATGCGAGCAGCGAAGGTGGCGTCTCCGCGTTGCCGATCTCTATGGCGACCAATGCACTCATGCCCGGAGGAATGGTGATCCTGTACGTATGCCCGCCATAGGCCTTTGCCGTCTCGATCAGGACGCTGGCATCAGAACTCGCGAGGCTGAGGATAGCGGGCCGCGCATGACGGGGCAACAGGCGCAGAAAATCGGCCGCCTCTTGCCCGGCCTGCAGGACGCGCGTCGCCGCGCGCGAAGACGAATTGACGGCAGTGAACGTATACCATTGCGAGGTGTTGTCATGCGATGCCGTGCCAGCGGGCGCGTTATAGGGGCCGAGCGTGTCCTTCAACTCGATCACGGAATCGGAATCGCGGAGGGTGACGATGCGGCTTTCTTGCGCTGGCGGCGCGGCAGTCGCGGCCATCCCCGCAAAAAGCAGCGCGGCAAGAGCCGCGGCAAAACTCCATCGTGCTGTCACGCGGTCTCGTTCCGATGCCAAAAAAGCGGCGCTAACCTACAGGGGCTTCATCGGCGAGCAAAGCGAATAGGGCGTGGTCGCGCCATTCGCCGTTAATCTGCAGATAGCCGCGCGCGAGACCTTCCTGCCGGAAGCCCACCTTGGTCAGGAGATTCTTGGACGGCTCATTGCTGGGCAGACAGGCCGCTTCGATGCGATGCAGACCGAGCGTGGAGAAGATGAACGGCACCAGCGCGCGCACGGCGTCGAACATATGCCCCTGACGCGCAAAACGCTCGCCGATCCAATAACCCAACGCGCAACACTGCGTTACGCCGCGCCGCACATTGGAAAGCGTGCAGCCGCCCAGCAGCGCATCGTCGGCCTTGCGGAAAACAAAAAAGGCATAGGCCGAGTCAAGACGCGTTTCTTTCTGGTAGCGCTTGATGCGGCGGCGAAACGCACCTTTGCTCAGTTCGTCCGTCGCCCATGCGGGCTCCCAGGGCGCGAGAAATTCGCGGCTCTCGCCGCGCACGGCGGCCCAGCCGGCATAGTCCGACGAACGCGGATATCGCAGATATACGTCCTGGCCGCGAATGACCGGTTGCTGGCCGCCCGGAAACGTCAAGCCGCGCATGAACGCCATAGGACCAGAGTTCATTCCGCAGCGCGCATCGTAACGGACCCGCCGAAACGCGCGGAAAAGCTTTCATAGCTCTCGAGATGAGAGACAGGGCCAAGCGCGGCGATCGCGGGTTGCGGCGAATTCATGAGACGCGAGCCAAACCGCCGAACGGCATCCGTGTCAACCTCATCCAGCTTCGCGGTCAATTCCTCGACACTCAGGATGCGGCCGTAGGAAAACATCTGTCCGGCGATCTGCTCGGCGCGGTTCATGGGACGCTCGAGGCCCATCAGCAGACCGGATCTGAGCTGCGCCTTGGCGCGCGCAATTTCCGCTTCGGTGGCGCCTTCAGCAAGCGCCGCCATTTCGCCGGCGATGACAGGTGCGATCTCGCCCGATTCGGTGCCGCCTGTGCCGGTGTAGATTCCGACGAAGCCCGTATCGTTGGCGCTCTGCGTAAACGCATAGATCGAATAGCAGAGGCCGCGCTTCTCACGCACCTCCTGGAACAGCCTTGAGGACATGCCGCCGCCAAGTGCGGTTGCATACACCTGCGCGGTATAAATATCCGGATCGGTCTGCGACACGCCCGGGAACGCGAACGCCAGATGCGCCTGTTCGAGATCGTCGGTCTTGCGCAGATCGCCGCCGACCCAGCGCGCCGTGGAAGGCTTTGGCGTTTCGCCCGTGTTCAGAGCGGCAAACTTCTCTTCCGCGAGCTTCACGATCTTGGCGTGATCGACAGCGCCGGACGCCACCAGCGTCATGCCGCCCGCGCGGTAATTCGCCTGCATGTAGGTGCGCAGGTTCTCGCGCGTGAAAGCCGCGACCGTGTCGTCCTCGCCCAGGATTTGCCAGCCCAGGGGCTGGTTCTGATAAATCGTCGCCTGCAGATGATCGAAGATGATGTCGTCCGGTGTGTCGCGCGCCTGACCGATCTCCTGCAGCACGACCTGGCGCTCGCGTTCGAGTTCGGACTGTTCGAAAGTCGGTCGTGTGAGAATGTCCGCGAGAACATCCATCGCCAGCGGCACATCGGATTTCAGCACGCGCGCATGGAACGCGGTCTGCTCGCGGCTCGTGTATGCGTTGAGGAATCCGCCGACCGATTCCATTTCTTCCGCGATGTCGCGTGCTGAGCGGCGTTCCGTTCCCTTGAACGCCATGTGCTCGAGCATGTGAGAGATGCCCATCACGGGCTTCGTCTCATTGCGTCCGCCACAGTTCACCCACACACCCAGTGCCGCGCTTTCAAGCTGCGGCATTGGATCGGTGATGACTGTCAAGCCATTGGAAAGTATGGATATTTCAATGCTCATGAGACCGGCACTCTAGCGGTCATGTGGCCCCGGACCAAGCCAAATCGGACCCCCGAATGCAGTCTTTTTCAGACGTCTGCTAACCGCCCGGAAGGACGCGGAATTTTGTTCGCCGTAGGGTTATTAACCCCTCGAAACCGCTCCGGACCGGCTCTCTTTTGACGGCACGAATACAATCATAAGTTGCAATCCTTACTGGAGATCGGTTCGCCAAATCTGAGCCGGCCGTGGGAAATGTGATAGGCCACGTAGACCCCGAACAGCACCGCCGCGAGCCCGAACCAGGTGATCGCATATTGAAGGTGTTCGTTGCGGAAGGTCACGACGGTTTGCCCGCCTTTCGACCAGCCGCCGGAATTGGGCGTGGCATCGGCTTCGATCACGACAGGCGCCGCGAGCGTCGTAATGCCGTCGCTCTTCGCAATGCCGGTCACATCATGCGCAAACCAGATGCGATGCGCGATATCGGGCGCCGGGGTAAACGCACCCGGCGGATCCGGCGTGCGCCATACGCCGACAATGCGCGTATCGCCGGCGATCCGACCCGTGCTGCGCATGGCGGGATCGAGTTTCTCCTTCGGCACGACACCGCGGTCGACCAGAAACACGCGTCCATCGCGCAGCGCGAACGGAACGATGACGTGGTAGATGGGCGCGCCAGCATCGGTGCCGAAGACATACGCTTCTTTCGCATTGTCGAAGCGGCCGTCGAACGCAACGCGGCGGTATTGTGCCGCTGCCCCCATCGCGAGTGCCGCATCGGGCGAGATCGGTGCGGCGTGCATGTTCCGGTTCACCTGCGCGATGAGGTCGAGCTTCCATTGCAGCCGCTCCAGCTGCCACACGCCGAGCGAGATCAGGATCGCGAACAGAATCCCGCTCGCGAAAGTCAGTTTCCAGAGGGGCCGGAAGTGGAGCATGGCGAGGAACCTAGCCCAGTCTGCCCTCGCCCGCCTTGTGCTTGTATTGCAGGACAAGCAGCAGCGACTTCATGAACCGCAGCATCGAAAACGACAGGATCAGGATCAGTGGAATCCAGATCGTGGCGTGCACCCAATAGGGCGGCGAGTATTTGACCTCCACCACAAGCGCGGAACCCGCGACGATCGCGCCGACGATGAGGATCACGAACACGGCAGGGCCGTCACCCGCGTCGAACATCGCGTAGTCGAGCCCACAGGCCGGGCAGCGCGGCGCGATATGCAGATAGCCGTCGAACAGATTGCCCTTGCCGCAGCGCGGGCAGCGCCCGAGCAACGCGGCAATGGCGGTCTTGGGCTCTGTGGTCAACCCGTTATGGCCGAGGCGCCCCAGACATAGATCCAGGAGAACAGGAACAGCCACACCACGTCGACGAAGTGCCAGTACCAGGCGGCCGCCTCGAAGCCGAAGTGACGCTCCGGCGTGAATTGGTGGTTCATCGCGCGGAACAGGCACACGATCAGGAAGATCGTCCCGACGATAACGTGGAAGCCGTGGAAGCCCGTCGCCATGAAGAAGGTCGAACCGTAGATCGCGCCCAGGTCGCCCACGCCCTTTGCGAGCGTTGCATGCGCGGGATCGGTGAACGGGACCAGCGCGGCACCATTGAAGCCGAAGGTGAACGGCGCGTGGGTGTACTCATAAGCCTGGATGCAGGTGAACGACATGCCGAGCAGGATCGTCAGGATCAGGCCCTGCACCGTGCCCTTGTTGTCGCCATGCTGAAGCGCGTGATGCGCCCAGGTCACCGTCGTTGCCGAGGTGAGCAGGATCAGCGTGTTGAGCAGCGGGAAGTGCCAGGGATCGAGCGTGACGATGCCAGACGGCGGCCACTGGCCGATGGAAACGTCGTGCGGGAAGAACGCCGAATTGAAATAGGCCCAGAACCAGGCGACGAAGAACATCACTTCCGACGCAATGAACAGCACCATGCCGAAGCGCAGATGCAGCTTCACCACCGGCGTGTGATTGCCCTTGACGACGGACTCCTGAATGACGTCGCGCCACCAGCCGACGAACATGAACAGCAGCAGCGCAAAACCCGCGATGAAAATGTAGGGCTGGCCGTTCAGCGGTGCGAACGCGGAATAATCCTTGTTCATCCAAAGCACGGCGCCGGCGAGCATCGTGAAGGCCGCGATGGAGCCGACGATCGGCCACGGGCTCGGATCGACAAGGTGATAGTCGTGATGGACTTCGCTATGCGCCATGGAACTCAAGCCCCTATTGCGTTCGGTCGTCTGCGAGGCGTCATCCGCCCCACTTCACGACCGACATCAGAAACACCAAAACAACGAGCCCGCCGAGCGCGAGCGCCAGCGCGATGTTGCGCATGCGGCGGTTGCGGTCGAAGCTCTCGTTGTCATCCATCGCCTCATGTCCAAAGGCCGAGCGGCGCGATATGCGCGATCCGCTCGCCGATCAGGGCGGCGAACAGCGCAAACAGATACAAAAGCGAAATTCCGAACAGACGCCTGGCGGCGGGCTCGCGAACCGTGTCGGTCTCGCGCAGCACGGCCGCGCTCTGCCACAGAAACCAGCCGCCAAGGCCGGCGGCGCAAGCAAGATACAGCGGACCAGCGAAGCCGAGTGCGACCGGCGCAAGACCGGCAGGCACGAGCGCCAACGCGTAGGCGAAGATGTTCCAGCGCGTTACGCGCTTGCCGCTCACCACCGGCAACATCGGCACGCCTGCGCGCGCATAGTCGTCGGAACGGAACAGCGCCAGCGCCCAGAAATGCGGCGGCGTCCACAGAAAGATGATC
>CAZCJI010000061.1:0-11527 GCA_964498625.1 uncultured Rhizobium sp. | reverse complement strand
CATCATCCCGCGCCACACCGGATCGATGAAACTGGCGCCTTTCACACGCTGGCCATCCGCAATCCGGAAAGTGAAACTGCGCAGTTCCGAAACGACGACGGTGAGATAGCCAACATGTGGCGCCTCGTCCTGCCGGATGCGGTCGACGAGATCGGCGGCGTGCATCGCCACATCGCGGCGATCGCGGAAATTGTTCGGATCGCGCATCACTGTGGTGCAGAAGTTGAAGAATTTTTCCGCCCGCACCTCGATCATCAGAACGTTCATCAGCAGCAATAGCCAGCGTTCGTATTCCGGCGGGACCTGCGGCATCAGCCGGCCCGCTTCCGGACGCGATAGCGACTCCGGCACCTCGGCGTGCGGGTAAGCGTGTCTGCCGAACAGCATATCGCGCACTGCGAACCACATAGCATCGTGACCGCCGAGCGTTCCGTCGCCGCCCTCATCCAATCCGTGTGCGCGCAGCAAGCCCTCGTTCAGATGCGCGGTCGCGGTTTGTGAAATATCGCCTTCGACGATGTTCTGAAAATCCGGCGCCTCGGCGTCCGCAAGCATGCGGCCGCGCGCTTCGATCACGCCGGTGACGCTCAACGAATCCCAGAGCGTCTGCCCAAAGCCCTGATCGAGCAGGAAACTCTGCTGCGCGATATTTGGAAACGAGCCACGCGACATTAGCTGTTGCGACGCATCGACCAGATCGTGGCCCTGCGCCGTCAAAGCCTCCGACCAGGCGCGGATCGCCGGCCAGCGATGCAGCGTACGAGGCGAGATGTAATTTCCGTTTGCGTCGAAGCCGCCATGGAGCCGATAGCCCGCTTCCTCGTGCGGCTTTGCAAAGGGATGGTCGGCGAGAATTTCCTCGTGGGTATAGACGAGCTTGGACATCGAATTCCTCCGCGAGCGCGGTCTTATCGCCGGGCTTCGTCAGAACTGATAATTTGTCAGTTAAGCCGCAATGTCAATCAGGGCTTCAGCGCCCGAACCAGAAAGCGCGTGACGTTGTCGATCACGTCGCGCCGCTTGCGGCCAGAGCGATGCCCCTCACTGCTCGTCTGATGGATGACGCCCAGGATCGCCTGACCGATGATATCCGCATCGAAGATTTTCGCCGCCGATCCGTTGTCCATGTTGCGTTGGAGATGCGCCGCCCAATCGCGGCCCCAGCGAATGAGCAGAGGCGTCGCCTGCACGCCTTCGGCGTCGATCACAGCCTCGTCCGTCATTGCCGCGCCAAGCACACCCGGATGAGATTCCGAATAATCGTAGATCGCATTCAGCGACGCCGCGATGGTGTGCTCCAGCGAGCCATCGGTAGCCGCCACTTGCTTGTCGACATATTCCTGCAGTTCGGCGCGCGCGTCTTCCACGAAGGCAAGAAAGCACGCACGCTTGTCGTCGTAGTGCAGATAGAATGTGCCGTGACCAAGACCCGCCTCGCGCGCGATATCTTGCGGACGCGTCGCGTGATAGCCGCGCTCCACGAACAGTTTGCGCGCGGCCTTCTTGAGCTTCGCAAGGCTTTCCGGCCTGCGGCGCGCGGGCCGTATGTCAGCTTTTATCAGCGTGTCCGAGTCCATCAGCGATTTTCATCTCTCCGTACACTGTAAGTCAAACTGCGCCGATGGAACTTGCAAGGCTTCTGCGCTAATTTGGCCACAGATCGCTGGAGGTGCTTATGCGCAGGACATCGTATCTCGCAGTTGCAGCAGCGTTGTTGACGTCATCGGCTTTCGCCATGGGCGGAGGAGGCGGTGGTGGCTATAGCGGAATGAACACCGTGCCGGCCATGACGTTCGACGAATACGCGACGGCCGTGCGTCTTATCAAGCATCAGGATTACGCGAAAGCGATCCCGCATCTCGAAGCGGCGCTCGCAAAGCGTCCACACGATGCCGACGTTCTCAATTATCTGGGCTATGCCCATCGCATGGTGGGCTTGGGTGAGACCGATGCGGTGCGTGACAATGACTACAGGATGTCGTTGACCTACTATCAGCAGGCGTTGGCGATCAATCCCAACCACAGGGGCGTTCATGAATATCTCGGCGAGCTCTATCTGCAGATGGGCGATTTGAACGCCGCGCATGACGAGATGAACAAGCTGGTGATTCTCTGCCCCGAAGGTTGCGACGAACGCGACACGCTAAACAAAGCGTTGGCCGCTTATGTACCGCCGGCGACACCCACTGCTGCGACACCGGCGGACCCACAGGCTCCGGCGACAGCGAAGCCTTAAGCCAACGCTTTGAGACTCAGGCCGCCGCGCGACCTTCGCGGATAGCACGCCACACCCGCTCTGGAGTCGCCGGCATGTCGAGATGCTCGATGCCGATGGCATCGCAGATCGCGCTCACAATCGCGGGCAGCGCGCCCACCGTTCCGGCTTCGCCGCAACCCTTCGCGCCCATCGCGTGCGTCTTGCAGGGAATTTCTTCGTAAGCGAAATCGATGTCCGGCATGTCTTCCGCGCGCGGCATCGCATAGTCGGTGAAACTCGCGGTCACGATCTGGCCGCTGTCGTCGTATATCGCATGTTCCATCAGCGCCTGACCGAGGCCCTGCACCACGCCTCCGTGAACCTGTCCCGCCACCAGCATCGGATTGATCACGCGACCGAAATCGTCGAGCACACGATAAGACACGACATCGACATGCCCGGTCTCGGGATCGATCTCGACTTCGCAGATGTGGCAACCGTTGGGAAACGTCGAGGCCGGGCCCTTGAACAAGGCCTCGCTGTCGAGACCGTTCTCGAAACCCGGGAGTTTCTCGCGGCGCAGCGTCACCGCAAGTTCGCCGACCGTTATCGATCGTTCTTCACCGGCAACACGGAAACGCCCGATTCCTTCGACGATATCGAACGCCACGTCCTTTCCACCCGCCTGCAGCACCTGACCGGCCGCGGTCTTGCCCTTGGCGATCACTTCGTCGGCGGCGCCCAGAAGTGCGCCGCCCGCCATGTTGAGCGAGCGCGAACCGCCGGTGCCGCCGCCAGTGAACCAATCGCTGTCGCCCTGTTTCACCTGGATGGATTCGAACGGCACGCCGAGCTTCTCGGCAACGACCTGTGCGAAAGCGGTTTCGTGCCCCTGTCCGTTCGATTGTGTGCCGACATGAAGCTCGACACCGCCATTGTCCGTGAAGCGCACGGCGGCAGGCTCCGCGCCCGAAGCTGCCGTGATCTCGACATAATAAGCGAGACCGAAGCCACGCAGCTTGCCTTTTGCTTCCGATTGTCTGCGGCGCGCAGCGAAGCCCGCACGATCGGCGCGCGCAGCACCTTCTTCAAGCAGGCGTGGATAGTCGCCGGAGTCAAACGCGACACCCCACCAGTTCTTATAAGGCAGTTCCTCCGGCGCGATGAGGTTACGTCTGCGCAGCTCGACGCGGTCGATCCCAAGATGCAACGCGGCGATATCCATCAACCGCTCCATGTAGTACGCTGCTTCCGGGCGGCCCGCACCGCGATAGGCATTGATGGGCGCGGTGTTGGAGAAATAAAGTTTGATGTGCGTGTAGAACGCCGGCACGCGATAGACCCCGCCAAATATGCGCGAACCCGCGAGCGTCGGAATGAACGGCGCAAAACCGGAGAGATAGCCGCCCAGATTGGCGGTGCCCGTGAACCGCAGCGCCAGAATCTTTCCGTCCTCGTCGAATGCGCCTTCTGCACGTGTCAGCATATCGCGGCCGTGGTGATCGGCGAGATGAGCTTCCGTGCGGTCCGCGGACCAGCGCACCGGGCGGCCAACGATTTTTGATCCCATCAGCACGCAGCACTGCTCCGGATAGAGCCCGGCCTTCATACCGAAACCACCGCCGACATCGGATGACACCACGCGCACTTTTTCCGGCGGCACGTCCAGAATCTTGGCGATGTTCGTCCGCAGCCCGCCGGAGCCCTGGTTGCCGCTATAGAGCGTGAAATGAGCTTTGGACGCGTCGTAGTGGCCGATGGCGTTGCGCGTCTCCATCGAGTTCACGATGACGCGGTTCTGCACCATGTCGAGACCGACAATATGGGCGGCGCGCGCGAACGCTTCATTGCACTCGGCTTCTTTTCCGTCCGCCCAATCCAGGCAAAGGTTGCCCGCAACCTCATCCCAAATCTGCGCACCGTCGGGCGCCGACTGCAGCGTGCCGACGGCATCGACCGGCTCATAGTCGATCACGACAAGCTCGGCAGCGTCTCGTGCCTGCGCCAGCGTTTCGGCAACGATGAGCACCACTGCCTCGCCGACGAACGTCACCTGATCCCTGGCAAGAAACGTCTTGGCAACGCCATGCGGAAACGCGCCATCGCGGCCTTTGACCGGTGTCTGCGTGACCATCGGCTTCGCGCCTGCGGCCTCAAGATCGGCCTGGGTCAGGACCGCTACGACACCGGGCGCTTCTTTCGCCGCGCTGGTATCGATCGAGAGAATCTTCGCATGCCCATGCGGCGAGCGCAGGAACACGCCATGGGTTTCGTTCGGCAGTTTCAGGTCATCCGTATACTGACCGTGCCCGGTGATAAAGCGGATGTCTTCCGTCCGGCGGACGGATTGGCCTGTGCCGAATTTCATCGCGCGCCTTTAGTGCCGATAGCTGGGATCGAGCCGGTCGAGCTTGCGCAGGAGCGCCGGCCATGCCAACGCACCGAGCAGACCTTCAAATGCCATCTTGCCCTGGCCAGCGGTCTTCTCTTCAACGCCCTGATTGACCTTGTACCATTTCCGGCCGCCGGACAGCGCCTTGATCTGCATCGTGCATGAGCGTTCCAGATAGTACATGCGCATGAACGCATCCGGGCACGACTTGCCAAGCGTCAGCGTGCCGTGGTTGCGCAGGATCATCGCGTGCTTTTCCTTGCCGATGTCGGCCACCAGCCGCTCGCGCTCGTCAAGATCCAGGGCTATGCCCTCGTAGTCGTGATAGGCGATGTCGCCGCAGATCGTCATGGCGTGCTGGTCGAGCGGGAGAAGCCCGTCTTCCTGCACCGAAACCGCCACGCCATCGTCCGTATGCAGATGGATGACGCAGCGCGCGTCATCGCGGTTCATGTGCAGGGCCGAATGGATCGTGAAGCCTGCCGGGTTCACAGGATATGGCGAATCCACGACTTTGTTGCCGTCGATATCGATCTTCACCAGCGATGAAGCCGTGATCTCTTCGAACAGCAGCCCGTACGGATTGATCAAGAAATGATGCTCCGGTCCCGGAACGCGTGCGGAGATGTGGGTGAAGATCATGTCGTCCCAGCCGTACATTGCGACAAGCCGGTAGGTGGCGGCGAGATCGACTCGCAGTTGCCATTCCTCCGCCGAGACCTTGCCCTCGAGGGATTCAATGGCGTGCGCGGCAGGCATTTTCATCTCGAACTTTTCGCGCGCGTTCATGGCAGGCTCCATCGAAAAATAGCAGATGCATAGAGTGGTCCCGCCGGCACCGGCTGTCAAACCGAGCGCACCCGTGCCACCACCTTCAACCAGCCGTCATAAAGTGCATCGCGCGCCATCTGTCCGAGCGACGGGACAAACCGGCGATCCAGCGCCCAGCGCGTCGCGATGTCGTCGGTGTTCTTGAACAACCCCACCGAAAGTCCGGCGAGATAAGCTGCGCCGAGTGCTGTCGTCTCTGTGACCACGGGGCGATCCACCGGAAGACCGGTCAGATCCGCGAGGCGCTGGCAGAACCAGTCGTTGCGCACCATCCCGCCGTCGACCTTGAGCGCAGCCGGCGACGAAAGCCCCGCCGCTTTCATGTCGCGGCCCATGGCTTCGAGAAGATCGCGGGTCTGGTAGCAGACGGCGTCGAGCGCAGCGCGCGCGATTTCCGCGGCACCCATATCGCGCGTAAGTCCCAGGATGGCACCGCGCGCATCGGGATCCCAATAAGGTGCGCCCAGACCTGTGAAGGCGGGAACGAAATAGAGTCCCTCCGCCGGCTTTGCCGTCTTGGCCAGCGCTTCGATTTCGTCCGCGCTACGGATCACGCCGAGCGCATCGCGCAGCCACTGCACGACCGCGCCCGCGATGAAGATGCTGCCTTCGATCGCATAGGCCTTGCCGTTGCCGATACGATAGCCACTTGTCGCGAGCAGCCGATTGGCAGACGCGGGCATCGTTGCGCCCGTGTTTACCAGCGCGAAGCAGCCCGTGCCGTAAGTGGATTTCACATCGCCCGGCTTGAAACAGGCCTGCCCGAACGCAGCGGCCTGCTGATCGCCAGCCACGCCACGAATGGGGATTCCGCCCAATTGTTCGGCCACGCCGAATTCACCGTCACTGTCTCGCACCTCGGGCAACATCGCGGCGGGAACGCCGAACAGTTCGCACATTTCTGCGTCCCATGACAGCGTCTTCAGATCGAGCAGCATTGTTCGCGACGCGTTTGTGACGTCGGTCGCGTGTGTCTTGCCGTTCGTCAGCCTGTAGATCAGCCAGGTATCGATGGTGCCGAAGCACAACTCACCACGCTCGGCGCGCGCTCTCGCGCCCGGTGTATGATCGAGCACCCATTGCAGCTTCGTCGCGGAAAAGTAGGGATCGAGAAGCAGCCCGGTCTTTGCCGCAACTTTTGCTTCCCATCCCTGTTTCTTCAGTTCGCGGCAACGGTCCGCCGTGCGGCGATCCTGCCAGACGATGGCATTGTGGACAGGAACCCCTGTCGCGCGATCCCAAACCACACTCGTCTCGCGCTGGTTGGTAATGCCAATGGCGGCGATTTCGCTTGCTGCCATATCTTTCATC
Organism: uncultured Rhizobium sp.; assembly: GCA_964498625.1. GTDB lineage: Bacteria > Pseudomonadota > Alphaproteobacteria > Micropepsales > Micropepsaceae > Rhizomicrobium. Next base: position 4,796 of record CAZCJI010000061.1, on the reverse strand, counting down.
ACGGCACGGGCACAGGCGAGCGTGGTCTGCCAGATTTCTTCTGCATCGTGCTCGACCCAGCCATTGGCGGGATAGATCTGACGAAGCTCGATCGCATGCTGCGCGACCGGCCCCGCGCCTGCGTCAAACAAGATCGCGCGTGTCGAGGTCGTGCCCTGATCGATGGCGAGAATGTAAGGACTTTGCTTCATTTCGGGACGTCGTTCGGTGAACGCGGGAACTAGCTTAACATGCTGTTAACGCCATTTCGCTAGAAGTTCCCGTGGCTGTGCAGGTGCGCCGCACGACTTCATGGTTACGGGGTAGAGATTGGGATTGACCGCGCACGACATGAGCGACATGGGCAGGCTGGCCCAGCTCGCCGCCAATCCGCAGGGCACGACGCGAGAGGAAATCTTCCTGGCCGTGGCCTCGCTCTATCGCGTCCAGGGCACGCATTTGAACGCGCGGGAGCGCGATCTGATGCGCGAAATCCTGCGCCGGCTTGCCGGCGATGTGGAGATGGCCATCCGTATTGCTCTCGCAGAACGGCTGGCCGACGATGCCAGCGCGCCGCACGATCTGATCCTTCTTCTCGCCGATGACAAAATAGAGATCGCCCGCCCGCTGATCCTGCGCAGTCCGCTTCTGACCGAAGCCGATGTGCTGCAAATGATCGCCGAATATGGCGAAGCGCATCATGTCGCGATCGCATCCCGCAGCAATATCGGCGAGCCGGTCAGCGAGGCGCTGTCCAAGAGCAACGCCGAGCCGGTCCTGACCGCGCTGGTGCGCAATGTCACCGCAAAGATTTCGTCGGGCGTCTTCGAAACGCTTGTCGAGAAATCCAGACAGATCGCGAGCCTGCAAGATCCGCTCGCGCGCCGCGAAGATTTGCCGCCCGTCCTCGCCACAAAGATGAGCGAGTTCGTGTCGGAGACGCTCAAGGCCTTTATCCGGCAGAATTATCGGATCGCGCAGCCCAGGCTTGAGAGCGCCCTCAACCACGCCGGCGAGGCGCTCGCCAAAGAACCCGCTGCACCGCAAGCTGTGCCCACCGACGGCGCGCAAAAGCTGATCGACAAGCTCGCGGCATCCGGACAGCTCAAAGCAGGATTTCTGATGCGCGTTTTGCATCAGGGACAGATCGACCTTTTCGACCTCGCCTTTGCCAAGCTTCTGGAGCTGCCGCTCGCCGAACAGCGCCGGAAGTTCTATGAGAGCGGTCCCCAGCCGGTCGCGCTTGCCTGCCGCGCCGTTGGAATCGACCGTTGTGTTTTTGCGACCGTGTTCAACCTCTCCCGGCAGGCCCGCGGGACGCGCGCTTCGCTGTCCCAGGCGGAGCTCGCCGAGGTGCAGACGGTATTCGCGAACTACAGCAGAACCGCTGCACTCGCCGAGATTCAGTCGCGCACATAATATTTCGCGCCGGCCTGCTTGCCTGCTAGACTTGGCGAATGCTCGATCCCTTCGGCCGTCATATCACGTATCTGCGCGTATCGGTCACCGATCGCTGCGATTTCCGTTGCGTCTATTGCATGCCAGAACACATGACATTCCTTCCCAGGGCCGATCTTCTGACGCTTGAGGAATTGGAACGGCTCTGCGGTGCCTTTATCGCCAAGGGTGTCGAGCGGCTGCGCATCACGGGGGGCGAACCTCTGGTGCGCAAGGATGTCATGCGCCTGATCGGTGGGCTTGGCGCACGCCTGGGCCACGGGCTGAAAGAACTGACACTCACCACCAACGGTTCGCAGCTCGCCCGCTATGCGCGCGATTTGGTCTCGGCGGGCATCAAACGGATCAACGTTTCGCTCGACACGCTCGATCCCGTCAGGTTCCGCGCCATCACACGCTGGGGCGATTTGAACAAGGTCCTAGAAGGCATCGAGGCCGCACAGGACGCGGGCCTTAGGGTCAAGATCAATACGGTCGCGTTGCGTGACATCAATGAAGACGAAATCCCCGCGATGATCGATTGGGCGCATGGCCGGGGGATGGATCTGACGCTGATCGAGACGATGCCGATGGGAGACATCGATGGCGACAGGACGGCACAATATCTGCCGCTATCGCTCCTGCGCGCCCGGCTCGAAAAACAATTCACGCTTTTGGACAGCGACTATAGGACCGGTGGACCGGCGCGCTATGTCCACATTGCCGAAACGGGCGGAAGGCTCGGCTTCATCACGCCGATGACCCACAATTTCTGCGAAAGCTGCAATCGCGTGCGCATCAACTGCACCGGAACGCTCTATATGTGTCTCGGCCAGAACGATGCCGCGGATTTACGCGCGCCTTTGCGCGCGTCGAAAGACGACACAGGCCTCCATGCCGCGATCGCAGACGCGATCGCGCGCAAGCCCAAGGGGCACGATTTCCTGATCGACCGTCGCCATCGCGCACCCGCGCTTTCGCGGCACATGTCGGCGACGGGCGGATAGGACATGGCGAAGAAACTGCATTTCTTTGCATCGGATTCCCCCGACGCGCAGGCCGGACTCGCGCGGCTTCGCCAGCTTTACCAGGACGCCGGTCCTGCGGAATGCGATGTCATCGTCGCGCTCGGGGGCGATGGCTTCATGCTGCAGACGCTTCACGCCTTTCTCGACAAGCAACAGCCGATCTACGGCATGAATCTGGGCTCGGTGGGCTTTCTGATGAACGAATTCCGCGAGGACGCGCTGCAGGAACGGCTGGCGGCGGCGGAATCGGCGAACATTCATCCGCTCAAGATGCGCGCCAGAACCTCGCAGACCATCGTCGAGGCGCGCGCGTTCAATGAGGTATCGCTGCTGCGCCAGACGCGGCAGGCGGCAAAAATCCGCATCCTGGTCGATGACAAAATCCGCACCAACGAACTCATCTGCGACGGCGTGCTGGTTGCCACACCGGCCGGCAGCACGGCTTATAATCTATCGGCGCACGGGCCGATCCTGCCCATCGACGCCGATCTCCTGGCGCTGACGCCTATCAGCGCTTTCCGGCCCCGGCGCTGGCGCGGCGCGTTGTTGTCTCATCGCGCGCAGGTGCGCTTTGAAATTCTCGAGCCGGGCAAGCGTCCTGTCAGCGCCGTCGCCGACGATCTCGAGGTACGGGATGTAGCCACCGTGGACATCGCGGAAGATCGCAGCGTGACCAAAACCATGCTGTTCGACGCCGGGCACAGCCTGGATGAACGCATCCTTGCCGAACAGTTTATCGATTAAGAAAATCTCAAAACAAATTCGACACGACTTCACGCGGCATTAAGCGGCGTTAAGTAGCGTGCTCCGTCACCGCGAACCCACGCATGAACCGGCAGTATGAGCGGGTACAGATTCGAAAGGCTGAAGATTCTGGTCGTCGACGACAATGCGCATATGCGCAAGCTCGTCGTCACGATTCTCCGTGCCTTTGGCGTCGTGGACATCTACGAAGCGCAGGACGGCGAGCGTGCTTGGGCCGTGCAGCGGGAAGCGAACCCGGATGTCATCGTGCTGGACTGGATGATGGAGGGCATGTCGGGGCTCGACTTCACGAAAATGGTGCGCACGTCGCCGCAAACACCGAATCCCTTTGTGCCGATCATCATGCTGACCGGCTACACCCATGCCGACTATGTGCAGCAGGCGCGCGATGCCGGCGTCAACGAATTCCTTGCCAAGCCTGTGTCGGTGAGTGCGATCCTGACCAGGTTGATCTCGGTCATCGAACATCCGCGACCCTATGTGCGCACGAAATCCTATTTCGGTCCCTGCCGCCGGCGCAGAGCCAACAGCGACTATAGCGGACCGGAACGGCGCGACATGGCCGTGGCAGCGGAATAAGGAGGGGAAACCGTGAGTAGGGCACACCCCATCGAACTGTTCATGCCGCCAAATATGCTGAAGGCCAAAGCGGGAAGCGCCATCGGCGGCATCGATGTCGCCGCGCTCAAGCGGGCCGAACTCGCGATGGACACGCTGAAATCCGAATTCACGGAGTGGATCGTCGATGACGTAAACCGGCTGAGTGCGTGCCGGAACCAGTTTGCGGAGCACAAAACTGCGAAGACGCGCGATGACTTGTTTCGCGCCAGCCACGACATCAAGGGTCAGGCGACCACGTTTGAATTTCCGCTGGTGGCCCGTGCGGCAACATCCTTGTGCAAACTGATCGACGCGATGCCGGCGCCGGAGTCCATTCCCTTGCTCCTGGTCGACGCGCATGTGACGGCGATCCGCATCATCTTCCGCGACAAAATCAAGGATGTGTCGAATGCGATGGCCGTGGAACTGTTGAAAGAACTCGAGTCGCGAGTCGCGGAAATTACCGCCCCGGCCTCCACCTAAAATGCGTCTTTCAGATTTGCCGACGTTTGCGCGTAGCCCGCATCCTTGCGGATATGCAGAACCTTCCCATCGGGTCCGTCCTCTATCCAGGGTGTGACCGTCAAAGGCGCTTCGTTGCGGCACGCCGACATCGCTTCGGCCACGGTGCGCCAGTTCGCGAGCTTCATCAGATTGAGTTTGGTCGGAAAGACCACATTCCAGGTCTTGCGGTCGTTGATCGCGCGTTCGGCCGTGATCCAGACGGAATCCACGGATTCCCGTCCGTCGTGGCGCCCGGCATGGCCGACCGGCGACGGCGCGATAAAGAATTGCGTATCGAAACGCTTGGGCATGTGCTCCGGCGTGATCCAATGCGCAAAGCGCGCCAGCAGGTCGAATGCAAGCACGAGGCGTTCCTTGCGCAGCATGTCGGCAAGTCCGATTTCGTGCTTCTCCAGCGCCTGGCGATAGGGTTCGAGCGTTTGGAGGCGCTGTTCATCGACCAAGGTTTTTGCGATGGCATCA
>CAZCJI010000060.1:0-11569 GCA_964498625.1 uncultured Rhizobium sp. | reverse complement strand
CATAGGCCTGAACGTCGGCCTGTTCGCGGAATCGCCGCGTCCATTTGGCCATGACCTTGGCCATGCGTTCCGCAGGGACACCGAGTTGGGACTGCGCCACACCGCCGTTCACGCTCTCATGGTATTCGGCGATGAGGCCATCTCTCAGAACGAAGCGCGAGATGCCGTCGATGACGACTTCCTGGCCCTTGAAATCCGGAATGGTGGAGACGAACCGCGACAGCGAGCGTGCATAGCCGACATCGCCGTTGCAGACCGGGTCGAAAAACGTCCAATCGTATTCAGCCGCGTCCCGGTGAAAGAGATTTTCCAGCATATCCTGGATCGATGCGCGGCCGCGATGCGGGCCATAGATGTAATCGTGATAGACGCCGTCCTCGGTGAAGCACGCCGCAAGCGACTGCCCATCACCGGCGGTGGCGGCTGCGCCGAAACGCGCGATCAAAGCCGAAAACGCTTCGGGGGTCATCTTTGCGCGTCGACGAGTTGGCGAATGCGGGCGTAGTTGTTCTCGGGATCGGCGATATCACGAACCGTCACGCCGCTGGCGCTGACATTTCCAAATCCAAATGCTCCGAACACATTGGTGTTGCGCGTCGAACCCGTGGCCAAGGTGGCCAGGTAAATGCTTCCGAGGTTGTAGATCCGCTGAAACATGCCGCGATGCAGCGTGATCTCCTTCACGTCTGAATAGCGAATCACCTTTTTGTTCAGAGAAAAGAAACCCTCTTCGAATTCGACCCGATCGTCGAAGAACTTGTACTCGGTGCGCGAATAATTGAGTCGTTTGCCGACATACGCCACAAGCGGAAATCCGAAGAAGGCAACCAATCCGAAGAACAAAAAGGAAATGTGCGATCCTTTTGGAAAGAAAACCGAGGTCATTCCTCCGAAAAAGCCACCGGACCAGACCGTGAAGAAAAGTTGCAGGGGCAACTGCGCCAATAAAACGATCCAACCAATGAATACCGGCTTTACCGAGAACCGCATGTAGCCCTCTTCAATTTCTTACGCCGCCTTCAGGAGCTTGCGGTTGATCATGCATTCCGCGATCTGAACGGCGTTGAGTGCCGCGCCCTTGCGAAGGTTGTCGCTGACGACCCACATGTTGAGGCCGTGCTCGACCGTCGGATCCTTGCGGATGCGCGACACGAACGTCGCGTCCTCGCCGACACACTCGATCGGCGTGACGTAGCCGCCGTCCTCATGCTTGTCGACGACAAGCACACCTGGCGCCGCGCGCAGAAGCTCGCGCGCCCGCGCGGCCGTGATCGGACGCTCGAACTCGATATTGACGGACTCCGAATGACCGACGAACACCGGCACGCGCACCACCGTGCAGGTGAGCGAGATATCGGGATCGAGAATCTTGTTGGTCTCGACCATCATCTTGAATTCTTCGGTCGTATAGCCGCCGTCCATGAAGTCGCCGCCATGCGGGATGACATTGAACGCGATCTGCTTGGGATAGATGCTGTGCTCGATCGGATCGGCGACGAACACGGCGCGCGTCTGGGTGAACAGCTCATCCATCGCGTCCTTGCCGGTGCCCGACACGGATTGATAGGTCGAGACGACCACACGCTTGATCTTGGCCTCGTCGTTCAGCGGCTTCAGCGCCACGACAAGCTGGATGGTGGAGCAGTTCGGATTGGCGACGATGCCCTTCTTGATCTGGCCAAGCGCATCCGCGTTCACCTCCGGCACGACCAGCGGTACGTCGCGGTCCATGCGCCAGGCGCTCGAATTGTCGATGACGAGACAACCGGCTGCCGCGATCTTCGGCGACCACTCCTTGGAAATCTTGCCGCCGGCGCTCATCAGGCAGATGTCGGTGCCTTTGAAGTCGTAATAGTCGAGCGCCTTCACTTTCAGCACGCCGTCGCCGAACGAGACTTCGCGGCCGATCGAGCGCGTCGAGGCGAGCGCCACGACTTCGCTGATGGGGAATTCGCGCTGGACGAGGACGTTCAACATCTCCCGTCCGACATTGCCGGTCGCGCCGACGACGGCGACCTTGTACGCCATGGTCTTAAATCCCTCTCATGCCGCGCGACAGCGCGCGGACGCGCAGCATTACGGCATGGTGCTGTGACAGAAAAGAGGCTTTGTATCGCGGGGGTGCGATTATTCGCCGGAATTCCAGCGCATCTCGACCATCGCCGCGCCATGATCGACCGTGCCAACCAGTGCCGGCGCGGGGATACCCAATCCATCGCCAATCTTGCGTTCGAACAGATCGAAGTGCTTGCCGGCTCCACCCAGGCTGAACCGCGAAACGACGCCATCCACATAGGTCTTTGTGAATTTCGGCTTTGGCGCGCTGTCGTCGGCGGTATCGGGCGGTGTCGCAGGCCATGCCTGGTTGCTCAGCCAGAACGCGCGATGCTGATGACGGCCATCGATCTGGTTGCGGAGGTCATCGGCCATGGCCGGTACCGCCCCCAACACCACCAATGCGATGATCACACCACGCATCGAATTAAGCCTCCCGCACAAGAGGCTAAACGTCAGGACTGAAGGATTGGTTGCGGGTTGCCCGCAATACTGAGCCGCTTTGTTGACCTTAAATGACCTCGGCGGCGCGAAGACGTGCGATCTCATCGGGTTGAATGGCTAACACCCCGTTCAAAATCTCGTCGGTATGCTGGCCCAGAAGCGGCGGCGCGGTCCGGTATTCGGGCGGAGTCCCGGAAAGGCGCAGCGGGCTTGCAACCAGATTCATCGGGCCCGACGCGGCGTGGTCCATGGTGATGGTCAATCCGCGCGCGGCCGCCTGGGGTTCAGCAAAGACCTGATCGATTCCGTTGATTGGGCCACAGGGAACGTTCGCGGCCTCCAACGCCGCGATCCACAAAGACTGCGTGCGGCTTGCCAATACAGGCGTCAGAAGACCGACGAGTTCGGCACGGTGCGCCACGCGCGCGGCATTGGTGGCAAAACGCGCATCGGCCGCAAGGCGTTCCAGCCCTGCCGCTTTGGCGAAGTTCGCGAACTGGCGGTCATTGGCGATGGCCAGGATCAGATGTCCGTCGGCAACCGCGAAGACCTGATAGGGCACGATATTGGGATGCGCGTTGCCCATGCGCTGCGGCAGCATCCCGCCGATAAGATAGTTCATCGCCTGGTTGGCGAGGGCCGCCGCCTGACAGTCGAACAGCGCCATGTCGATGCTCTGGCCTTCGCCGGTACGCGCCTGATGCAGAAGCGCCGCCTGAATGGCGATGGTCGTGTAGAGGCCGGTGACCAGATCGCTGACGGCGACCCCAACTTTCATAGGCTCCGCACCGGGCGCACCATCGGGCTGGCCTGTGACACTCATCAGGCCGCCCATGCCCTGGATCAGATAGTCGTAGCCCGCCTTATCCTTTTTCGGACCGTCGTGGCCGAAGCCGGTCAGGGAACAATAGATCAGCGCAGGGTTTTCGGCGGCCAGACTTTCGTAATCGAGGCCATATTTGGAAAGCGCGCCGGTCTTGAAGTTCTCGACCACGACGTGGGCGCGGCGAGCAAGACGCCTTACAAGTTCAGCGCCTTCCGGTTGGGCGAAGTCGATGGTGACGGACTTCTTGTTGCGATTGGCAGCCAGGAAATAGGTTGCATCGCCCCGTGTTCCGTCTTTGGCGGTCACGAAAGGCGGACCGAAATGCCGGGTTTCATCGCCCTCGCCCGGCTTCTCGATCTTGATGATCTCGGCGCCCAGATCGCCAAGGATTTGTGTGGCCCATGGGGCTGCGAGAACCCGGCTCAGGTCCAACACACGGATATGCGACAGTGCCCCCATGGAACCCTTCTACGGACATTCTTAACGCTGCGCCGATGAATGATTCGCCAGCGTCCTCAATGGGATGCTATGGTTAGCATTGCAGCGAGACAATGAGTGAGACAATGCGACAGACGTTGATGGCGGGCGTGTGCCTGCTTGCCCTGGCAGTTGCAGGCATCGATCAGGCCTCGGCCGCCCGCCACCGTTCGAATTGCGCCGACGCGATGGAGGTCAATGCGCTCCAGACCGTCGTAGTCCAGCAGGAGTTGATGGACGCGGCGCTCGGCTGCGGCGAAGACGCCATGCACAAGTTCAACGCCTTCCAGACCGCCTACGGTCCGGAACTGCGCAAATCCGACAGGGCGCTCCTGACCATGTTCAAGCGCATTCAGGGCCCGGCGCGCGGGGATGCCGCCTACAACCTGTTCAAGACCAACATGGCATCGAAGGCTGAGATCCGGCGCGTGCACAATATCGGCAATTTCTGCACCGCAGCCGATCTGGTGTTCGCCGCTGCGCTCGCCGACCGGAAGCCTGCGCTCTACGAATTCGTCTCCGGTGTGAAGGTCGAGGACAGCGATGAATCGCCTGTCGGCAAATGCGATATCCAGGTCGCGGTGACGTTGCAGGGCGCGATGGCAGGCCCGAACATCGTTCCCAAGCCCAATCCGCTGCGCGTCGCCGAAGCGCCGCCTCCGACAGAATTGCGTACGCCCGCGAGCCTCACGGTTTACACGCCTCCGCCACCATCCGCGCCTGCGCAATCGACGGCGGAGCAGAAACCTGCCGACAAGCCCAGTGAGGAAAAGAAGGGCTTTTTGTCAGGCCTGTTCGGTCACTAGAGGTCTATTTAATACCCCAAGTGACCTGAGCATCGGTTCCATCGCTGGCTTTGGTGGCTGACACCGACACTTGGGACTTCGTCTTCTCGTTGGCGCCGATGTAGACCATCGTCCCGTTTGAATCCATGTTCATGGTGTCCGCCATGCCAGCGGCAGCGGCCTTTTGCTTGTAGAACGCGATAACATCCGCAGGCGCCGCGGTGGTGTGAAACGAAACCATTCCGCCTGTACCGTCCTTGCCCTGACCGGTGAAGCTCGCCTTCACCTGAGCGCCCGCATACAGCGGCAGCCAATCCGGCATCTTGGCTTGCGAGCCTGAGCCGATCTCGACCTTTTCACCGTTCGAGCCGGTGATCGTCATGTGGCCGTTGTCGGAGTTCGACACCGCGACGCTGTTGCCTTTGCTGTCGGTATAAACCTTGGTGTCGTGCTTTCCGCAGGCCGTCAGACCGGCGGCGGCGATGATCATGGTGGCGGCAACCAGTTTGCGCATGGCGTTCCCCTTGAAGAATTGTGGGCGAAGAATTGCCCGGAAGGGCTTACGAAAACAAGAAGGGCCGCCCCAGTGGAGCGGCCCTTCCATTGTCCGACTGAGTCGGCAAACCGGAACGCTCTAGGCGTCCATCTCCCGGATTGCGAGGATCCAGGTCGCGGCTTTCACCGACGTCAGGCAATGACAATGAGACACTGGATCACCTCCTCTCAAGAATTGTTGCGAAGCAGAGTATAAGCATACCCAAGGGATTCCGGTAGGGGCATCAGACGAAAACGATTCTCGCGATCATGTTAGCGGCTTCGGCGGCGGCGCAGATGATCAAAGGCGACCCCGAGGCTCCGCCTTTCAACGCCTGGGTCGCGAGAGGGTTTTGAAGCTCTACAGGCGCCGGATGACAAGGATCTGTTCCCGTTCGCCCGCAATGTCGATGACCTGGAGCTTTCTGCGCTGCGCAACTATTCCTTTACGTGCGCGGCGAATATGATGTGGACATTCCCTATACGGAACTGAAACCATATCTGCGCTCTGATTCACCGGTGCTGATTCGCTAGAGGCGGTTGGTGAAGGTTCTTACGACGACATGCGTGATCGCGGGCGGCGGCCCGGCCGGGATGATGGCGGGCTTTCTGCTCGCGCGTGCCGGCGTGGATGTCATCGTGCTGGAGAAGCACAAGGATTTCCTGCGCGATTTTCGCGGCGACACGATCCATCCCTCGACGCTCGAGCTGATGCACGAGCTTGGATTGCTCGAGAAATTCCTCGCCCGCAAACATACCGAAGTGCGCGAAATTTCCGTCGAGATCGGCAAGGAAGCCTTCACGGTCGGCGATTTCACGCATCTGCCGACGCACAGCAAGTTCATGGCGCTGATGCCGCAGTGGGATTTTCTCGATTTCCTGCTGAGCGAGGCCGAGCACTTTCCGAATTTCCGGCTGATGATGCAGGCGGAAGCAACCGATCTTCTCGCGCAGAGCGGCCGCATTGCCGGCGTGGTGTGCGAAACGCCGGATGAGATTTATCAGATCAACGCGGGACTCACGATCGGGGCCGATGGGCGTCATTCGACCGTGCGGGCCAAGAGCAATCTCAAGGTGCGCGAATTCGGTGCGCCGTTCGACGTGTTATGGATGCGGCTGCCGTTTCAGCAGGGCGACCCGACCGAACCGGTCGCGCGATTTTTGGGCGGCGACTTTTTCATCATGCTCTATCGCGGCGATTACTGGCAGTGCGCAATGGTAATCCCGAAAGGCGCATTTGCGGTGCTGAAAGCGGAAGGCATCACCGGCTTTCGCGCCAAGCTGCGCACCGTCGCGGGCTTCGCGCGCGACCGCGTGGAGGCAATCGAGAGCTTCGACGATGTAAAGGTTCTGGATGTCCGCGTCGATCGGCTGGAGCAGTGGGCGCGGCGCGGCCTTCTGTGTATTGGCGACGCGGCTCACGCGATGTCGCCGGTAGGCGGAGTTGGGATCAATCTCGCGATTCAGGACGCTGTCGCCACCGCAAATATTCTGGGGCCGATAATGCGCAACCGCGCTCCCAAACTGTCCGACCTGCAGAAAATCCAGCGCCGCCGCGAATGGCCGACGAAAGTGATCCAGTGGTTTCAGGTCCAGGTGCAGAACCGGATTCTTGTGCCGAACTTCCGTGCGCGTCAGACGCCCAAACCGCCATTGGTCATCAGGATGGCGAACCAATTTCCCTTTCTGCGCCGTATCCCGGCCCGCTTTATCGGCGTCGGCGTCCGGCCGGAGCACATTTCAAAAGAGATCGAACCCGCGCAGAAATAGCGCCGTTCACATTTGCATCGTCCAGCCTTCGACGCCCATAGCGGCCTGACGCACGGCTTCGCTGAGTGTGGGATGCGGATGGCTGGTGCGGGCGATGTCCTCGCTGGCAGCGCCGAACTCGATGGCGAGTGCGGCTTCGGCGATCATCTCTCCGGCGTTCGCACCCATGATATGGACACCGAGAACACGATCAGTTTTTGCATCGGCGATGACCTTTGCGAAACCGTCCGTCGCCGCAATCGTCTTGGCGCGCGCATTGGCGGTAAAAGGAAACTTGCCGATCTTGATCGCGACACCGGCAGCTTTCAGTTCTTCTTCCGTCTTTCCGACAGAGGCAACCTCCGGCGCGGTGTAGACCACGGCCGGTATCGCGTCGTAGTTCACATGGCCAGCGCGGCCCGCGATGCTTTCCGCGCAGGCGACGGCTTCGTCTTCGGCCTTGTGCGCCAGCATCGCGCCTTCGCGAACGTCGCCAATCGCCCAGATGCCTTCGACATTGGTCTTGTAATGCGCATCCGTGACGACACGGCCGCGCGGATCGAGCTTCACGCCGATGTCGGCAAGACCGAGCCTGTCCGTATAGGCACGGCGTCCGATGCAAACGAGCATGACATCGGTCTCGATCACCTGACGTTCGCCACCGGCAGCCGGCTCGACGCTGACCTTCAAGCCGTCGCCGGATTTCTCGACGCCGACGACCTTGGTGGAGAGCTGGAACTTCATGCCCTGGCGCGCGAGCAGACGCTGGAACTGTTTGGCGATCTCGCCATCGAGCCCCGGCGTGATGCGATCGAGGAATTCAACGACCAGCACTTCGCTGCCGAGCCTGCGCCAAACCGATCCGAGTTCAAGCCCGATATAGCCGCCGCCGACGACCAGCAACCGGCGCGGCACGGATTTGAGCGACAAAGCGCCCGTCGAGGACACGACACGCTCTTCGTCAACCGTCACACCTGGAAGCGGCATGACATCGGAGCCGGTGGCGATGACGATGTGCCTGGTCTCGAGCGCACGGACAGACCCGTCTCTGGTCTTTACCTCGACCCTGCCGGGGGCAGCGATCCGCGCCTCGCCGACGATGGCTTCGGATTTCGCCTTCTTGAGAAGGAACTCGACGCCTTTGGTCAGCTCGCCGACGACCTTGGTCTTGTGCGCCATCATGGCCGGCAGATCGAGTTCCACCGTCGCCTTGATGCCGAGTTTGGGGAATTCCTTGGTGGCCTCTTCGAGCCGCTCGCTCGCGTGGAGCAGCGCCTTGGACGGAATACATCCAATATTGAGACAGGTACCGCCGAAAGTTCCGCGCGCATCGACGCAAGCGGTCTTCAGGCCGAGTTGTCCGAGCCGGATCGCGGCGTTGTAACCACCGGGACCGCCGCCGATGACAACAGCGTCGAATAGGTCTGCCATGGGAGATTCTTTCAAAATGCCAAGGGGTTATGCCTGTGTGCGGTGACGGTTTCAATTCTGTCCACAGCCGCCACGAAAAAAGCCAAAAAATTTTGCGCTCGTCAGGAACCACTTTTTGCGATCGTCGTTTTCTATCTGCGAGCGGGCAACTGATCCGGTACGCCCCAGCCCCTTCGACAGCCCGCTTCGGGTGTCCGCTCGCTGTCCCGTTGTAAGAACTAAAGCGCGCCGGCCGTGGTCCCCCCAGGCCGGCGCAGCTTTTTTAAGGCTGCCTGCCGAGCGTCGGGCCACGCCAATCAGATACTGCATATATCAAATATTGCTCGACCGGCTTGCCGTTTCGGGTGCGATCAACAGTTGCAGGCGATGCAACCTGACCCGGAAGCAACGCGTGACGGTCCCGAGACCGGTCAGCGATGTAAAGCAGAAGACCTCCCACGGGCCTGATGGCTATCGGCGCATCGAGCCAGCGCTGCGGCTCGTTGACCTGGACGACGGGTACTTTTCCGTAAAACGCAAACCACGCGGTGGTTTCGTAGTCCGTCGTCAGAATGGCGGCCGGATGCCGGCTTTCGATCTGCTTTGCGACATCGGAGATGCCAAAGCCCAGTAGACGCGCAAAAGGATCAGACCGCCCGATCGGCAGCACGCCGAAGAACGCCTGTACATAACAAAGCGCAAGAAGGACAGCAGCGACCGGAATCGCAAGACGCGCGGACCATTGCTCGGCTTTGGAAAGCCTGCCGCTCCAGAACAGCATGGCACCAGCGGCAGCGACGGCCAGCGCCGGATAGAGGAAGCAGGGCCAATTTCCCTGAACACGATCGTGCAAGGAATGGATCGCGAAATAGACCGTTGCTGGAAGGACCAACGCAGCCAGCAATGCGGTCTCTTTCCGGACCAGCCCGAACAGGCCACAGACGAAAATGAACGGCGTCGCGAGCAGGAGTTGCGCACCCAGAAATTCGAACAGGAAACGCAGCGTGAAATGACCCGCGCCGACGCGGCTGAATTGGAACGCGAAGGTCATCCAGCGATGGGTTGCATTCCACCAAAGATTCGGCGCGAAGATCGCAAAGGCGAGGATCGCACCGAGATATGGCCACGGCGATAACAGCCAGCGCCGCGCGGACGGAACAAACGCGATCCAGAAGAGCGCGCCCGCGCCAAAAAAAAATGCCGTGTATTTGGAGAGGAGCGCAAGTCCTCCAGCCGTACCGACGGCAAGCCACCAGCGGCCCTTTTGGGTCTCATCGACTTTCGCCAGCGCCCACAGGAATGCAGCCGAACAGGCGATCAGTGGCGCATCCGGCGTCGCCGCCATCGTTTCGACCGCGGCCATCAAGGTGAGATTGAATAGCAGACAGGAAAGAGCACCTGCGTGCTCATCCTTCAGGATCGAGGCTCCCGCGCGCCAGACAAACCAGCTCGCGGCCACAGATAGAATCAAAGGAACGACACGAACGCCAAGGGAGGTATCGCCGAAAACCAGGACACCTGCGCGGATCAGAAACGCGATGGCGGGCGGATGGTCGTAGTAGCCTGCCGCGAGATGTTTCGACCACAGCCAGTAATACGCCTCGTCCGCCGAGAGCGGCAGAACCGCGCCGGCGATGAAGCGCAGGGCAATCAGAACTGCAACGGCCAAAAAGTAGATTCGATGCTCGCGCATCACCGCGTTCGCCAGACGAACAGGCTGGACATCGCATAGTTCCAGAACGCGCCCATCAGCGCGCCGGCGGCGCCTGCGACCCACCAGACCTCGCGCTCTGCGTTGAACAGCCAGGCGGCGAGTCCGACATTGGTCAGCGCACCGGCCGAACAAAACAGACAGAATGCAACAAAGCCACGAACCATGGACCAGCCCTTGAGACGGCGGTCCCGATAGGTGAGCTCGTTGTTGAGGAAGAAATTGCTCGTCATGGCGGCAAAGGTTGCAATGCTTTGCGCCACAGGAAACGACAGGCTTTCCAGAAGCGAGGATTTCAACACCGTAAGATGCACCACGAGACCAAGCGCACCGACGATCAGGAAGAAAATGAAGCGAGGATCAACCAGGCCGCCACTGAGTTTTGCGATCAAAAGGCCTAGAAACTCGATCCCCACCTGCGCGTTGAACTTGCTCTCGCCGGCATGGCGGGCGCCGAAAACGAAGGGCTGCTCTGCGATCCGCAAATGATTGCCCGCTGTGACGATGTCGAGCAGGATCTTGAATCCGGCCGGCGAAAGCCGGGGCGCGATCTCGTCGAACTTGTCCCGGCGCAGCATGAAAAAACCGCTCATCGGATCGCTGAGCGAAATGCCAAGCACGGAATGGGTGATCCTGGTGGCGAGACGGCTGATCGCGCCGCGCGCTTCGCCGAAAGACTCCGCGCTGCCACCTTCGACATACCGCGTGGCGGCAACAAGATCGGCCGTGCCGGCGTTGAGTGTTGCCAGCATTTTCGGCAGCACTGTTGCATCGTGCTGCAGGTCGGCGTCCATCACGGCGACAAAAGGCGCGCTGGAGGAGAGCATGCCTTCGATACAAGCACCTGCCAGACCGCGGCGGCCCACGCGGCGAATGCAGCGCACGCGCGGATCGTGTGCTGCGATGTCCTTCACGACACTGGCCGTGCCGTCCGGAGAATTGTCATCGACAAAGATCGCTTCCCAGCGAGTGCCGGTCAGAGCGGCATCGAGGCGCCGAACGAGTTCCGCGACATTGCCGCGTTCCTTGAAGGTCGGAAGGATGACGGACAGAACAACGCCATCAGAGCGCTCCGTCGATTCGCCGGAAAGTTCCTGGGTTCCCATGCGCCCTTGGTGGCTGCGCCGTGCCGCGCCGTCAAGGGTTCCGCATGCCTCCGGAACTAATTCGCTGCCGTGGCACCCGAAGCCGGAACGGCTGCCAACCGACACTCTACTTCGCGACGCGCAGCGCGAACGGCATCGGGGATTGCGGCATCAGTGCCGTTTTCCGCGTGGGCGAGACGATCCCAAGCCGAAAGAATTTCGAGCCTTTCGGGGTCAGAAAACCGCCGGTCGCGCAACACATCGCTCGGCGCACGAAAATACCGCGCCGGTTCCGCGCACATATCTTCCATCAATTGCTTTTTGGCCATGATCTTTGCCTTCCCACATGGAAACGTCATGGGAAGCCGGTCGTTCCTTTTTCGGAACTGCGCTGGAAGCGAAGCGTTTCCAATGAGACCGGGCGAGGACATCCTTGTGCACGGCCGTCCAGAAAAATCGGAGACAAGACATGAAACTCACAAAGATCATGCTG
>CAZCJI010000059.1:0-11634 GCA_964498625.1 uncultured Rhizobium sp. | reverse complement strand
CTTCGAAACCCTCCTGTCACCATTAAGGGCATCCCGGCAATGGCGCGCACGGCACCCGCGAGCTCTATGAAATATGCCTCGCGCCGGCTCGTGCCGGTCCGCCTGCCGTCTTCGCCTTCGTCTTTCACGGCAACGCCAACCACCTTTGGCTGCTCCAGAGAACCGCCGGAAATTTCGAGCAGATCGAGGGTCGATGCGTTTAGCATTCGCACGACCTCCAAGCATTCCTCAAACGAAAAGCCGCCCCGTTGAAAATCCGACGAGTTGAGCTTGAGGCCGATCGGAAAGTCTTTCCCAACCGCGTCGCGCACGGCGGCGATAGTCGCAAGCAAAAACCTCGCGCGATTTCCGAGAGAGCCGCCCCAGCGATCCGCGCGTCGATTGGCCAGCGGGCTTAGGAACTGCGAGATAAGATAGCCATGCGCGCCGTGAAGCTCGACGCCGGTGAACCCGGCCTTCTTCACCAATGCCGCCGAGACCGCGAATTGCCCGATCGCAGTGTCGATTTCGGTTTCGCTCATCGTACGCGGCTTGGCGAAGCTGTAGCCCGCGCCGCGCACCACATCGATTGCAACATCCGAGGGCGATAGGGGGCTCGGATTGATGGCATCTATCACCTGGCGTCCGGTATGGCTGAGTTGCGCCCAGAACTGGGCGCCATTCGACGTGCCCGCAGACGCCAGACGCGAGAGCGCGGGAAGCCCATCCTCGGTGGCGACAACATTCCCCGCCCGTTCCAGATGCTGAGGGTCTACTTGAATGTTTCCCGAAAGCAGAAGCCCCGCGCCCGATCCGGCCCAACGCCGATAAAGGGTTTCAAACCGCGGTGTTGCGTGATTGTCCGCATCGGCCAGTCCCTCGCTCATCGCGGCTTTGGCAATGCGATTTTGCAATCGGGTGCCGCATGGCAATCCCAAAGGATCAGACAAAGACAACGCCATGGCGGCTTCCCTCAGATTTTCTGAGGGATGGAATATTTCCAGAAATGAGAGAATATATCAGCCTGGCGAAATACTATTGAACATAGGTATAGAATGCTGGACAACCTCGACGAACTCCGAACGTTCCAGCGCATCCTGACGCTAGGCAGTCTCACCGCGGCCGCGCGAGACCTGGGCATAGGACTCGCCGTAGCCAGCAAGCGGCTCGCATCGCTTGAAGCGCGCGCCGGCGTCCGCCTGATTAACCGCACGACCCGCAGCATTTCGCCGACAGATGACGGCAAGACACTTCTGTCCCGGGTGGAATGCGCGCTCGATGTTCTCTCCGAAGCCGAAGCGCATTTGGCAAGCGGCGCAGATGAGCCGCACGGTCTTTTGCGCGTCAGCGCCCCAGTGAGCTTTGCGCGCGCGCATCTTGTCGGCCTAACCGCAAAGCTCACAGAGCGATATCCGCGCCTCGACATCGAGTTGAAGCTGCATGACCGCGTCGTCGATTTGGTCGAAGAGCGCATCGACGTGGCCGTGCGCATTGGCTTGCCGCGCGACAGCACCGCCGTCATGCGCAAGCTTATAGACAATGCCCGAGTTCTGGTCGCTGCGCCTTCCTATCTCGATCGCTCAGGCCGGCCGCGCTCACCGAAGAATCTCACGGGGCATCGTTTTCTGCGTTATGACGACCCGCTTGTTCCGTGGCGGCTGCATGGTCCGGCTGGCGGCCGTTTCGACGTGGAGACGCCGTGCCGTCTGTTGGCGGACAATGGAGATGCCGTTCAGGACTGGGCTCTGTGCGGTCAGGGCATCGCGTTGAAATCTTACGTAGACGTCTGTCCTTACTTCAAGGATGGGAGGCTGGAGCGCGTGCTGCCGGCTTGGCAAAGTGCGCCAGCGCCGGTGTATGCATTGCTTCCGTCGTCCCGCTATGTGCCCGCCAAAACGCGCATATTTGTCGATGCGCTGGTAGAGAACGTGGCTCGCATAAAGGCGCGGAAGGGGTAAGCCGCGCCGCTGAAATTTGATCGCCGTCGTTCCGATATGCGAAGCGGCGCGCTCCGAGGTCCGCTCGTGCGCGCCGCCGCTGTGTCGCCAACCTTAAAGCAGGCCCGTCAATTCTTGTCGGAGTGATGCGAGGCGATTTTCTCGATCTCATCCTGGAGCGATTTGGTGTCCGTGCCGCGATGAATGCGCATGTTCATCACATCGTCCCAGTTGATCAGCGGATAGAGGTTGTGATCCTTCGCCTCCTGCTCGAACAACGCGCGAAGCTGTGCCACCTTCTCCGGGTATTTCTTGGCCAGGTCCACACGCTCGGTGTAGTCCTCGTTCATGTTGTACAGTTCCCACGCGTTCTCATCGAATTTCTTGCCCGCATCGGGGCCGCCGCCGACGAAATTGTTCGGGTAGGCGAGCGACGCCTTCCAGCCGTCCTTGTAAATCGCGCGCGATCCGAAGATGTAATAATACTGATCGGTATGCCGTGAGGGCGCCTTTGCATCGTCCAGCGCATAGGCCAGCGATGTGCCTTCGATCGGCTTTTGATGGACGCTGCGAATGTCCTCCGGCGCTTTCAGATGCAACAGCTCGAGCGTCGTGGGCAGGATGTCGATGACGTGCCCGTATTGCGTGCGGATTTCGCCGCCGTGCCCGATCACCCTGGGGTATACGATGATCATCGGATTGCGGGTGCCGCCTTCGCTGTTGGCGTCTGACTTCCAGAACCGGAACGGTGTGTTCGCGGCCTGCGCCCAGCCGAGCGGATAGTTTCCTTCCACGGAATCGGGCGTGCCGATCTCGTTGATCTTGGCCAGATTGTATTTGAGGTTTTCCTCGGGGCTCAGCGGCTTGGCGATGAGACTGCGATCGATGTCTCCGTAGAACGTGCCTTCCTTGCTCGCGCCGTTGTCGCCGATCATCACGACGAACAGCGTGTTGTCGAACTGGTGAACCTCTTTCAGGTGATCGATCAGGCGGCCTACCTCATGGTCGGTATAGGTCAGATACCCCGCGTAGACCTCCATGAAGCGCGCATAGAGCTTGCGCTCTTCCGGCGACAGCGACGCCCACGCTTTGATCGACGGATTGCGGTCCGGAAGGATCGCGCTGGACGGGATAATGTGCAGCCGCTTCTGCCGCTCGAAGGTTTTCTGGCGATAAACGTCCCAGCCGTCGTCGAACTTGCCCTTGTATTTGTCGCTCCATTCGGCGGCGACCTGATGGGGCGCGTGCGTCGCGCCTGGCGCGTAATAGAGGAAGAACGGTTTGTCGGGCGCGGCCTTCTTTTCGCGGTCGACATAGTCGATCGCCTTGTCGGTGATCTGCTCGTTCAGATGGCGGCCGTCGGGCTTTATGTGCGCCTGATCCAGAACCAGGTCGGGCTTGTACTGGTCGGTCTGCGAACTCAGGAAGCCAAAGAAGTGGTCGAAGCCCTTGCCTGTGGGCCAATGGTCGAAGGGGCCGGCGTCGCTCGCTTCCTCGTCTGGTGTGATGCCGTATTTGCCGACGGCGAAGGTGGCGTAACCCCGGTCGCGAAGGATTTCAGCGATCGTCCCATCTTCCGCCGGCACGCGTCCATCCCATCCGGGAAATCCGGCCGACAGGATCGTGTGGGAGAATCCCGCCTCATGCACGGAGGAACTGTTTCGTCCGGTCAACAGCGCGGAGCGGGTCGGCGCGCAGATCGCGGTCGTATGGAAATTGGTGAAGCGCACGCCCAGCTGGGACAGCGCCTCGAAGGTCGGCGTGCTGATCCCGCCGCCAAAGGCGCTCGAGGCTCCGAAGCCCACGTCGTCCAGCAGAATCCACACCACGTTGGGAGATCCGGCGGGCGGCTTCACCGGCGCGGGCCACCATTCTTTCGACTCCGCTAAGGTGCGGCCGACCTGTCCCTGATAGGGCGGTTGCTGCTGCGCATGGGCCGAACTCATCAGGCAGGCCGCCGACAACAAAGTCGTGGCGAGAAGCGACGGCTTTAACCGCGCGGCGGCAGTGAAAAACGAACGCGCGTTTCTGGATTTGGTTTTCATGGTTTGGCCCCTTGTTCTGCGTTGCATGGATTCATTGCGGTTCGGCGCTTTCCGGCGCGCGCAGGATCGTGCGAAAGCCCAGATGGCTGACCGCGAGATCGGCCTCCTGGCCTTCGCGCGCCCCCGAGCGATAGCGCGCGCAGTAATTCGGCGCGCACAGGAAAGAACCGCCCTTGATCGTGTAGCGAAGCACGGCGTCGTCGCGGGAGATCGTCTGGTCCGGCGCCGGGTCGCCCCCGTGCGACGGGCGATAGATATCGTCCGTCAATTCCCAGACATTCCCGATCATGTCGTAGAGGCCATAGGCATTCGGCGCGTAGCAGCCCGACGGGGCGAGCCCCACGAACCCGTCCGCGCCGCTGTTGACCACCGGAAAGACGCCTTGCCAGGTGTTGGCGCCTTTCGGCTGGTCGTGATCGAGATAGGCTTTCGGATTGCCGCCGCGTGCCGCCCATTCCCATTCCGCTTCGCTCGGCAACGCGCGATGCCGCCAGCGCGCATATTGCGCGGCGTCGGCATGCGTGACTTCAACGACGGGATAATTTTCGCGGCCGGCGATCGAACTTGCCGGACCGGCGGGATGGCGCCAGTTCGCGCCCGGCACGTAATGCCACCACTGCGCGATGTTCTCCGTGCCGTCGATATGCTTCGGCATGAAGAAAACCACCGCGCCGGGCTTCAGCATGTCCGGCGGAAGGCCCTGATGTGTGGCCGGATCGACCGGACGCTCCGCGTCCGTGACGTAGCCGGTTGCCTTCACGAAGGCGGCGAACTCGGCATTGGTGACTTCGTGTGAATCCATCCAGAAACCGGCCACGCGCGCCGGCACGACGGGCTGTTCTTCGGGGTAGACATTGTCGCCTTCCTCGTAGCGGCCAGCCGGTATCCAGACCATGCCACGGTGCGGCTCGGCTTCGCCGTGGAAGTGGCATTGCCGAAGCTTCGCCTCGGCGTGTTTGGGCCGCTCCGCAAGCGTATGCGAGGCGAGGGCCACGAAACCCAGCGCCGCGATGGCCGCGATTGCGAGCGCGCTTGCCGCCATCACCGTCGAACTGCGCCACGGGCGTGTTTTGTTCATGAACCCAGTCTGAAGGGGGTTTCGGCTATTTGTCTACTAATATGATGGAATTTATGTGTTTACCGCAAGCCGCGCCGCGGTGCCCTATGGGCGAGTGCTGTCTACGACATTGCAGAGTTTGTCTATAGATGTACTATGATTACGGATTATCGTCTTTGCGGCTGGGGTGTGTCGCGGACCATCGCGGGAGAAATACATATGAGTACGCGCACGCTTCTGGTGTCCTTCTCGGCGCTTGTTTCCATTGCCGTGTTTTCCGCGCCCGTCATGGCGCAAGATGTGCCACCATTTCAGGGCAAGATCGGCCGCACGCTCGCGGACTCGAAAGAATATTGGCCCGCGCCGGTAAAGGCGCCCGTGGGCGCGCCCAATGTGGTGTGGATCCTGATCGACGATGTCGGCTTCGGCGCGTCGAGTGCGTTCGGCGGGATCATCGACACGCCCAATCTCGATGCACTTGCGAACCAGGGACTACGCTACACCAATTTCCATACCACGGCGGTCTGCGCTCCGACGCGCGCGGCGCTGCTCACCGGACGAAACTCTTCTTCGGTGCATGAGGCCGGCTTTTCGCACACCATCATGTCGGCAGGCTTTCCGGGGTGGGATGGCCGCGTACCGTCTGAAGATGGCACCATCGCGGAAATTCTGCGCGGTGCCGGGTACAATACTTTTGCAGTCGGCAAATACGGTGTCACGCCCGATGAGGAGGCCAGCGATGCCGGTCCCTTCGACCATTGGCCGACCGGAAAAGGCTTCGATCATTTCTTCGGCTTCCTCGGCTCGCAGACCGATCAATACAAACCCGATCTTGTCGAGGACCAGGCGCATGTGTCCCCCGATGGCCGGCACCTGAACGACCAGATCACCGACAAGGCGATTTTCTTTATCGACCGCCAGCACAAGGCCGCGCCCGACAAGCCGTTCTTTCTCTATTACGCTCCGGGTGCCACACACGCCCCGCATCAGGTCGCTGCCGAATGGAGCGACAAATACAAGGGCAAGTTCGACGCCGGTTGGGATGTATTCCGCGAGCAGGTGTTCGCGAGACAGAAGCGGCTTGGCATCATTCCCGCCAAAGCGATTTTGCCGGATCGCAACCCCGACATCAAAGCATGGAACGCGCTCAGCCCGGACGAGCGCAAGCTCTACGCCCGGTTCATGGAAGTTTATGCCGGCTATCTCACCTATACCGATTATGAAATCGGCCGGCTGATCGATCATCTGAAGGCGACAAAGCAGTACGACAATACGCTGTTCGTGGCGATCATCGGCGACAACGGTGCGAGCAAAGAGGGAACGCTGCAGGGCGACGTCGATCGCAACATCTTCGCCAAGCCGCTCTCCGGAGAGGAAAACCTCAAATACAATCTTGGTAAGATCGGGGAGATCGGCACGCCGCAAGCGGTCGAAGGCAATTATCCGCTGGGCTGGGCGCAGGCCGCGAACACGCCGTTCCGCTTCTGGAAAGCGGATGCCAACAGCGAAGGCGGTACGCGCAATCCCATGATTCTCACTTGGCCCAAAGGGATCAAGGGCAATGGCAGCGTGCGGCGTCAGTATGGCCACGTCATCGACGTCCTGCCGACCACGCTGGAGCTTACCGGCGTCAAGGTCCCCGCGACCGTGCGTGACGTCAAGCAGCAGCCCATCCAGGGAATTTCGCTTGCCTATTCGATAACGGATGCCGCCGCACCGTCGCGCCACACCGAGCAGTATTATTATATTTTCGGCTCGCGTGCGATGTACAAGGACGGTTGGAAGGCGGCGCTTCCTTTCCCCAACAGGTTCATCAACGATACGACATCGAGCCAGAAGCCGTTCGACGAAAACGCGTGGGAGCTATACAATCTCAACGAGGATTACACCGAGCGCGTGGATCTCGCCAAAAAATATCCCGAGAAGCTTGCGCAGCTGAAGGCGCTGTTTGAGCAACAAGCCCAGGAACATAACCTCTATCCCCTGATCACCATTGACGATGTGATGGCCGGCCGGATTCATCAGACAGGCGATGGCCTGACGATGGAGCAAAAAGTCCGCAGGCTGATGCATCCGGGTGAATCGCCTAAATCCGCGGATAAGTGAAGTGGATCATTGCTGGTAGTGTTCACGAGGGGCGTTTTGATCGACGTGGAAAATAATTCTTCCCGCTCCTCTTGAATCGCTTTTTCCAGTCCCCATTTCTGCGAGCCATGCGCGTCTTCTGCCCAACCCGACGCGAGAAGGAGGGGAGCAGGGGAAGGGGGATGGCGCGAAAATGAAACGCAATTATTCACTTCGCAAACCAGCGCCAAAATGTAGGGTTGGTCAGTGCTAAGACCATCCTTTAGGTAATACTGTGCTGAGCGGGAAATCTTCCCCACTCTCTAACATGAGTTTCCCACCGTCCTGAACAAACGTCGCTAGGTCAGATTCTATGCTGCGCAGCGCCAAGGTAAGAGGTTGCAGCGACCCGTCCCCGTGAACGAAGGCTTTCGCCCGCCATGGGGTTACTTTGATTTGGCAAGCCCATTCGGTGGGACAGGCTGCGCCCCATTTGAAGGGCGCTCTAATCTCAATCTCTATTGGGAAGCGTTCTCCGTCAGCGCTCTGTCCAAAGATCGTTTCAGCGGCGATTACGGCGGTCTCGTCACCGCTCATGAAGTTCTCCCAGAAAAACACAGTGAAGCGCCTGATCTTACGGCCTTTTGGGCGCTCAGTCACGATGCGCCAGTGGTTAGTCCGCCAGCGTCTCCACATGCATACACCTCCTCGGAAAAGTGAGGTTCGAATAGAGAGAACGAGACGCGCCGAGGGTTTTTGTTGAGAAAGCGATTTCAAGTCTCAAGCGGTGGTGGTTTTAACAATCTTGCTTCTACCGCTAGGCCTTTAAAGATCACGGCTCCATCTGCGCCTGTTCTTCCACCGCTTCCTGCTGTTTGCGAACCGGGGAGATGAGCTTTCTGGTTTTCCAGCTTCCGCGCATGAACCATATCCCCGCGATGACCGCGGTTGCGACGTTCGCGACCGGCGTCGACCACCACACGCCGTCGATGCCGAGCGCGGTGTATTTCGCCAGCGCGAAGGCCAGCGGAATCTGCAAGATCCATTGCGAGACGAGGCCGATGACCATCGCGGGGATCATCTCGCCCGATGCGCGCAACACGCCCATCAGCGCGAACTGCAAACCGATGAAGCCGAAGCTCCACGCCACGATGCGGATATAGTGCGCGCCCTCGGCGATCACGCGCGGGTCTTCTGGCACGAAGAAGCGCACGATCTCGGGCGCTATCGCGATGCAGAGAGCGCCCACGGCGGTCAGCGACAGGAAGGTAATGGTGGCCGAGAGCTTCGCGACCTGCTCAGCGCGCGCGATATTGCCGGCGCCGATGCTTTGCCCGACCAGCGTGGACGTTGCCATCGAAAAGCCCATCGCCGGAATGATGACGACGTTGAACACGTTGCCGCCGACGCCGAAGCTCGCCGTCACCACGGTGCCGAAGCTCACGATCAGGAAGGTGAGGATCATCATGCCCAGCCCGCGCGCCGATTGCTCGATGGAGGCGGGATAGCCGAGCAGGAAGGCGCGCTTCACGAAGGCGAAGTCCGGCCTGAAATCGCGCCAGTGGATATGGATGCCATAACGCCCGCCGAACAGGAGGCGAAGCGCAATCGCCGCCGCGATCGCCTGCGCGATGAGGGTTGCGACGGCGGCGCCGACAACGCCCCAGGCCGGCATCCCGAACTTGCCGAAGATCAGCACCGGATCGAGCACGAAGTTGATGAAGACCGTGGACGCCACGATATAGAGCGGCGCTTTCACCTCGCCCACGCCACGCATCAGGGCCTGCGCCATCGCATACATAAAGGTGAAGGGCAGCGCGATGAATATGATGCGCATGAACCACAGCGCGCCGCCGAACACCTCCGGCGCGACGCGCATCCCGTGGAGCAGCCAGGGCGTGACCAGATAGCCCACGCCGCCGAGAACAATGGACACCACAACAATGGTGAGAAGGGTCTGGGCCGCGACGTGATCCACCATCGCGTGGTCGCGTGCGCCGGTATATTGCGCGATCAGCGTCGTGCCAGCGATGGCGAAGCCCATGCCCAACGCGACCAGCACGAACATCACCGGCATCGTGATCGAGACAGATGCAACCGCCGCAGCACCCAACCGTCCGACCCAGAACGCGTCGATCACCTGATAGGCAACCTGAAGAATGTTGGCGCCCATGATCGGCACCGCGAGCAGGAACAGGGCGCGCGGAATCGAGCCTTCCAGAAGCCGCGGGTCGAACGCACGGCGCGGCAGCGATTTGGAATCGGACATTGTTCTTGCGCTCGCGTAAACGCTGCTAATCTATGCTCCATGAACCTTCGCATTCTTTCCGTCAACATCGGCCGTCCGCGTGTCATTGGCCGTGTCCATGACGAAGATGTAGTCTCAGGGATTGCCAAGAATCCCGTCGAGACTGGCAGTGTCTTTGTCGGCAGACTCGATATCGACGGCGATGAACAGGCGGACCTGAGCGTCCACGGCGGCGCGGACAAGGCGATCTATGCCTATCCCGCCGAACACTGGCCGTGGTGGGAAAGCGAAAAGAAATTCCCCTGCCGCGCGGCCAGCTTCGGCGAAAATCTTACCCTGCAGGGTGCGAACGAGAACGATGTCGCCATCGGCGATCGCTTTCGCTGGGGCGATGCCGTGATGGAAGTGAGCCAACCTCGCGCGCCTTGCTACAAGCTCGCGATCTATGCGCGGCCGGATGTGCCGCAATTGATGACGTTGTCCGCGCGTTGCGGATGGTATTTCCGCGTCATCGAAGAGGGAATTGCGCCGGCGCGCGACGCGAATCTGGAACGCATAGCGCAGAGCGGCGGCGCGAGCGTATACGAAACATTTGTCGCACTTTTCGGGCGCGCGAATGACGACGATGCGCGAGTGCGCGTCCGCGATACGCCGGGATTGGCGGAAAGCTGGCGCCGCGCGGTGGCCATGCGAATTCACCGGGCATCGCGGTAGAGCGCCAAAGTCGACTGATGCAAATTCATCACTGTCATTAAAAAAGCCTTAGATTTCCGGATTACCGAGAAAATAGTTGAAACCTGTGGCCGGAATGCATAACTTCCTTTTCGAAGGATGAAGACGGCCCGGCAAGCACTGCCCCCCCGCTCGCAAGCTGGGTCTCATTCTTCGCGGTGACCGGTCATCCCCTCCCGGCACCTGCGCGTAACGGCGCATCCGGCACCCGATCAGCCCCCTGGTCGGGTGCCTTTGTTTCTGGGGTCGGTGATTCAGCGAAGGGTCAGGTTTATCCGGCCGCCGCCCGGCACCAGCGTGGAACTTCCGGGGATGATCCTGCCGATGCCGTGAAACGCCCGCCGCGCCGGACCGCCGAAGGTCAGCACATCGCCGGAGGAGAGTTTGATGCTCTGGGTCGGTCCTTTGCGGGTCGTGCCGCCGATCCGGAAGATCGCGTCGTCGCCCAGCGAGACCGACAGCACTGGCGCGTCTTCGGCCTGTTCGTCGCGGTCCTGATGCAGCCCCATTCGCGCTCCGGCGCGATAGAAATTGACCAGACAGCATTCCGGCGGCGCGCGATACAAAGTTGTTTCTTTCCATAGATCGAGAAGGGTCTGCGGGATCGCCGGCCATGGCTTGCCGGTGACCGGGTGCCGCGGCGCATAGCGATAACCGTTCTTGTCCGAAAGCCAGCCGAGCGGACCCAGGTTTGTCTCTTCGACGGAGAACGGCGCGCCGGATCCTGGCATCTGCGGGCGATAGAACGGCGCGGCTTCAATCCGCTGCAGAATATCCTCGAGGAGATTCTGCTGCGCGGCGCGATCGAATCTCTCGCGCCAAAGCGTGACGCCCGGCGCGAGCGTGAGAGGCTTGCTCATCGCTGCGCGGGTGGTTTCCACGGTTCCCAGATGCCGTTGTAGGTACCGGCGAATCCGCGCGTGTCCAGCCAGTGCGCGAACACGTGCGGATCGTATTCGTCGCGCACCCAATCTGCGAGCGGCGTGCCGCTGGACTGCTCTCTTGCGAAAGGCAGGAACTGGCGAAGCCAACGCTGATGCGCGCGCGGAAAATGCAAATACGGAAAACGGGAGAATTGCTTCTGCGCGCTCTCCATCGCGTCCCAGCCCTGGCGATGCACAATGTAAAGCGCCGCGGCCAGGCTGGTGCGGTCCTGACCGCCCGCGCATTTGACCACGAACGGGCGTGGCGCGGCGTCGAAGGCGTCGAACAACGACACCAGCATCGGACGCAGCGGCAGGCGCCGCGAATTCAGGGTGACATCGAAATGCTTCGCGCCGAGACGCGCGCAGGTCTCGCTCTCGTATCGCCACCACGCGACTTTCGGATGTGGGCCGCGCAGATTGATGATTGCCTTCAATCTGTTCGATGTCAGGAACGGTCCCAACAGCCCGATGTAAGCCTGAGACGCGCGAGCCGCTTCGCCGTGTTCGATCCAATGAAAGTTGTAGAGCCGGTTGAGCAGCACTAGCTGAGCGTCTCCAGAATCCTTGCAACGGCCGGCCTAGCATCGGAAGAGGCCAGATCGTTGCGGTCAAGCGGGATGAGATAGTCGTAGCGCAGGAAGTACAG
>CAZCJI010000058.1:0-11676 GCA_964498625.1 uncultured Rhizobium sp. | reverse complement strand
TCGAACATCTGGCGGAAAATCAGCACGGAACCCTGCCCAGCTTTTGCTTTGGAATCGACGAAGCGCGCTATTATATCCGCGCCATGGACGATAGCGCAGCACAAGACGAAGCCCCGCTCAAGGGCATCGCCCGGATTCAAGCCTATCTGAAGACGCTGCCCGACGCGCCGGGCGTCTATCGCATGCTGGATGCCAAGGGGGACGTGCTCTACGTCGGCAAGGCAAAAAGCCTGAAAAAACGCGTCACGAGCTACGCCAAGACCGGCGGTCACAACGAGCGCATATCGCGCATGATCGCCGACACAGCCGAGATGCTGTTTGTGACGACAGCTTCGGAAACCGAAGCGCTTTTGCTCGAATCCAACCTGATCAAGCGGTTGAAGCCGCGCTACAACGTTTCCTACCGCGACGACAAATCCTTCCCGAATATCCTGCTGCGTGAGGATCATCCGTTTCCGCAGCTACTAAAGCATCGCGGCGCGCGCTCCCAGAAAGGCATCTATTTCGGCCCGTTCGCGAGCGCACAGGCGGTGGGGCGCACGCTCAACACGCTGCAGCGTGCGTTTCTGCTGCGCTCGTGTTCGGATTCGGTGTTCGACTCGCGCACCCGCCCTTGCCTGCTGTTCCAGATCAAACGCTGCAGCGCTCCGTGCGTCGCGCGCATCGACGAGCCGGGCTATCGCGAGCTGGTACGAGAGGCGGAGCTGTTTCTCGACGGCAAAAGCCGCACGGTGCAGGCCGAGCTTGTCGAGGACATGAACAAGGCATCCGAAGCGCTCGACTTCGAGCGCGCGGCCCGGCTGCGCGACCGCGTGCGCGCGATGAACCAGATTCAATCGACACAGGGAATCAACCCTTCGACCTTCGTCGAGGCGGATGTCTTCGCCGCCTACCAGGAAGGCGATGATATCTGCATACAGGTTTTCTTTTTCCGCGCGGGGCAGAACTGGGGTAACAAGCCCTATTTCCCACGCCATCCGCGAGAAATGACGCCCGGTGAGATCATTGAGGCGTTCATCGGCCAGTTCTATGACGAGCGCGCGGCGCCGAAGCTGATCCTGCTGTCGCACGACATTCCGGAAAGCGATCTTCTGGCGGAAGCCCTCGCTATGCGCGCCGGACATAAGGTCGAGATCGCGTCTCCGCAACGCGGCGAGAAGCGCGAGATCGTCGAAATGGCCATACAAAATGCGCGCGAGCAGCTTGCCCGCCGTATCGCCGAGAATTCAGCGCAACGCGAACTGCTCGATGGCGTGGCCGACATCTTCGGCCTGGAGAATCCGCCGCGCCGCATCGAGGTCTACGACAACTCGCATATCCAGGGCAGTAACGCGGTTGGGGGCATGATCGTCGCGGGACCGGACGGCTTCGAGAAGGGTGAGTACCGCAAATTCAACATCAAATCGACCGAACTCACGCCCGGCGACGACTACGCCATGATGCGCGAGGTGCTGACGCGGCGGTTCGCACGGCTGGTGAAGGAAGAAAGCGATCCTAAGACGAAATGGCCGGACGTGGCGCTGATAGACGGTGGACCTAGTCAGCTTGCCATAGCCTGTCAGGTCTTTGCTGACCTAGGCGTCGAAGACATAACGCTCGTTGGAATCTCAAAAGGCCCGGACCGCGATGCCGGCCGCGAGCATTTCTATATCCCAGGTCGTGAGCCGTTCCGTCTCGATCCCAAGAGCCCAGTGCTCTATTACCTGCAACGCTTGCGCGACGAGGCCCACCGCTTCGCAATCGGCACACACCGCAAGAAGCGCTCCAAGGCCATCGGAGCCAATCCGCTGGACGAAATTGCGGGCGTAGGCGCCAGCCGCAAACGGGCGCTTTTGCAGCATTTCGGATCGGCCAAGGCGGTATCGGGCGCGAGCCTCAACGATCTGGCCTCTGTCGATGGCGTGAGCGCGACGCTGGCCAAGAAAATCTACGATTTCTTCCATCCCACGGCTTGAGCGCGTTTTCGCTTTGTCGCAAAGCCGGGCTAAGCTCCCGCAAATGAGCAACGATCGCCGCTCCTTCCTGAAACTGGCCGCAAGCGCCGCTGCGCTCAGCGCGCTGCCGCCGAACCTGCGTGAAGCCCTCGCCTCCCCGCTGCCGCGCAGAACCGGCACGATTCAGGATGTCGAGCATGTGGTGATCTTCATGCAGGAGAACCGCGCGTTCGATCATTATTTCGGCACGCTGCGTGGCGTTCGTGGCTTCAATGACCCGCGTGCCATCACGCTGCCGAGCGGAAAGCCGGTCTGGTATCAGCCAAAGGGCGACAAGAAGTTCACCCCGTTCCATCTCGACACGCGCAAGACCGCCGCGCAATGCATGGCAGATCTCGATCACAGCTGGAAAGGCTCTTACGATCTGTGGAAAAACCACGATGCGTGGGTCGAGACCAAGACGAAGATGACGATGGGCTATTTCGAGCGCCACGACATTCCGTTCTACCATACGCTCGCCGATGCCTTCACGATCTGCGATGCCTATCACTGTTCTGTTTTCGGGCCGACAAACCCCAACCGTCTGCATCTGTGGAGCGGCACCAGCGGATTAACGGCGGGTTACGATGGCGTGGATGTGGTTCAGAACCCCTCGGACGAGGACAATGAAACCGCCGACATCAAAAACGACTCGAAGAAGTTCAAGGCTTTTGAATGGGCGACCTATGCCGACCAATTGCAGAAGGCCGGCGTCGACTGGCGCGTCTATCAGGAATACGACAATTACGGCGACAACGGCCTCGCCTATTTCGCGAATTTCCGTGAGGGCGGCGATCCGGCGCTGATCGAACGCGCGCGGTCGTGGGCCAAGGGATCGAACAAACACAACGCGAAATCGTCGCGCGGCGAACATTTGGTCGCTGCATTTGCCGAAGATGTCGCGATGGGCCGGCTGCCGACCGTATCGTGGATCATGGCCCCCTACATCATGTGCGAGCATCCAAGCGCAACGCCCTCCTACGGTGAAGCGCTGACAGCGCAGCTTCTCGATGTTCTCGCATCGAACAAGGATGTTTGGGCAAAGACCGTCTTCATCCTGAACTATGACGAAAATGACGGCTTCTTCGACCATATGCCGCCGCCGATTCCCGCGATCAGGCCGCATATGGGTGCGAGCACGGTCGATGTGACCGGCGAAATCTATCAGGGCGTTCCGTTCGGCCTCGGTCCACGCGTACCGATGATCGTTGTGTCGCCATGGACGGCAGGGGGCTTCGTCAATTCACAGGTTTTCGATCACACATCGGTGCTGCGCTTCCTGGAAACGCGCTTCGGCATCGCGGCGCCAAATATCTCTGCATGGCGGCGCGCGGTGACGGGCGATCTCACCTCGGTGTTCGATTTCTCGCAAGACGGAACGCTCGAGCATTTTCGCGACGGCGTGAACGGCATGAAGCGCGCAGACAAGCAATGCAAATTGCCGCCACCGCAGTATCAGAACGAAGACCTGCCGCAGCAGGAAAAGGGCAGCAGACCGGCTCGTGCCCTACCATACGACCTGCATGTTGAGGGACAAGTCGCTGCGGATGGGTTCCAACTGAGCTTCGAGAACAAAGGCGCAGCCGGCGCCGCCTTTCGCGCCGCTGCCACCGATGCCAAGACCGGTCCTTGGTTCTTCACGGTGGAGGCGGGAAAAACGCTCTCCTATACGCTGCCGCGGAAAGGTGCCTACGATTTCAGCGTGCTGGGTCCCAACGGCTTCTTCCGCCACTTCAAGGGTGACGGCAATGACGGGATCGAGATCAATCTCCGCTATGACAAGGCATCGGGAGAGATGCTTGGCAGGGTACGCAACGGCCGTGCGTCTCAGGCCACGCTCACGTTGCAAAACGCGTATACCTCCAACGGCACATCACCATTAAATGTCGAACCCGGAAAATCGCTTTTGCTGCGTTTGGCTATTGCGCAGACCGCGAATTGGTACGACGTCCGTATCGACGGACCGGATGGTTTCCTGCGCCATTTCGCGGGCCATATCGAGACCGGCGCGCCAAGCATGAGCGATCCGCTCCTGGGCTGAAGGGTCGCGCCGGGCGCCCACGCGGTGCTAGACTGAGTCCATGCTCGCTTTGCCCAATATCCTGACCATCATGCGCATCGCACTTGTGCCGGTGTTCGCCTTGGCCTTCGTGCTTCCGGGCGACGCCGCGCGGCTGACGGCATTCGCGGTGTTTTGCATCGCGGGCGTTAGCGACGCTCTGGACGGGCTGGCCGCACGCAAGCTGAACGCCGGATCCGATTTCGGACGGATGCTCGATCCTATTGCCGACAAGATTCTGGTGGCCGTGGCCCTTATGATGCTGGTGGCCGAAGGCTCGATCCGTCAATTCAATCTCACAATGAGTCTTGCCAGCCTTCTGCGTCTTGTTCCGGCCCTCATCATTCTGGCGCGCGAGATTCTGGTCTCTGGCCTGCGCGAGTTTCTCGCCGGCGCCAAGGTGAGCATACCTGTGACCGTGTTCGCGAAATTCAAAACCACGATCCAGATGGTCGCGATCGGTGCCATGATCCTCACACCGCTCGCCGACAGATATCTGCCCGACATTCAGGCCATAACCTATGCAGCTTTCGCCTACGGCCTGCTCTGGATCGCCGCCGCGCTGACCGTTTACACCGGCTATGTCTATTTCCGCGCAGGCCTGAGACACTTGCACGGAACGAGGGTCGCGTCGTGACTCTGTTGTATTTCGCATGGGTGCGGCAGAAAATCGGCAAGAGCGAAGAACAATTCGATCTTCCGGCGGATGTAAAGACGGTCGGGGCGTTGGCGGAACGGCTGCGCGAACAAGGGGCCGGCTACGCGGACGCGTTCTCCGACCTCGCGCGCCTGCGTGCGGCGGTGAATCAGGAGCATGTGAGCCTCGATGCGTCTGTTGCCGCCGGCGATGAAGTCGCTTTCTTCCCGCCAGTGACCGGCGGATGATCCGAATTCAACATGCAGATTTCGATGTCGCGTCAGAAACGGCGGCGCTGGCGACCGACGACGCATCGATAGGCGCCATCGCGACGTTTACCGGCCTCGTCCGGGCGGACAATGGGCTGACGGCGTTGATCCTGGAACACTATCCCGCCATGACCGAGCGCGAGATCGCGCGCCACGTGGACGAAGCACAGAAGAGATGGCCGCTGCTGCGTGTGACCATCATTCATCGCATTGGGCGTCTGAAGCCTGGTGAGCGGATTGTTTTCGTCGGGGTTGCAGCCGCGCACCGCCGCGCGGCATTCGAGGCATGCGCGTTTCTGATAGACTACCTGAAAGTCCGTGCGCCCTTCTGGAAGCAGGAAGAACGCGGCGGCAGAACCGTGTGGGTCGAAGCGAAAAACTCCGACGACGATGCATCCAAACGCTGGCGCTAACTCGCCTTCTTCAGCGTCACTTCACTGACCGGTTTGCGCACATCGGCCGCGTAGGCCTTCACGATCGTCTCGCAGATCGCACCCGGCTTGAACATATGCGCCCCAATTTCAGACACCGGCGTCACTTCCGCGGCTGATCCCGTCAGGAAGCACTCCTCGAACGTATCCAGCTCGCTCGGCTCGATATGGCGTTCGAAAACCGGAATCTGGCGAGCCCGCGCCAATTCCATCACCGACTGCCGCGTAATCCCGTTCAGGAAACAGTCCGCGATCGGGGTGTGCAGTTTGCCTTCCTTGGCAAAGAAAATGTTGGCGCCCGTCGCCTCCGCCACCAGCCCGCGATAATCCAGCATCATCGCGTCGCCATAACCGCGCGCCTCGGCTTCGTGCTTGGAAAGCGTGCAGATCATATAGAGACCCGCGGCCTTGGCCTGTGTCGGCGCGCAGTCCGGAGCGGGACGGCGCCAGCGTGAAACCTCCAGCCGGATGCCTTTCAGCTTCTCGCTCGGATCGAAATAGGAGGGCCATTGCCACACCGCGATGGCGACATGGATTTTGGATTTCGGCGCCGCCACCGACATCATCTCCGATCCGCGGTACACCACCGGGCGGATATAGGCGTCGGCGAAACTCTGCGCCGCAACCGCCTCATGCGTCGCCTTGTTGATTTCTTCCTGCGTGAAGGGGATTTTCATGTCGAGGATTTCGGCGCTTTTGAACAGCCGCGCCGTATGCTCCTCAAGCTTGTAGATGCGGTTGCTGTAAAGCCGCTCTCCCTCGAACACACTGGAGGCGTAGTGCAGACCATGCGTCAGGACGTGGATTTTGGCATCCTTCCAGGGCACGAGTTTGCCGTCGAACCACAATGAGCCATCGCGCTGATCGAAGGGAATGATGTCCGCCATATCCATATCCTCGCCGCCCCTTGCCCTAAACGCCTGAGGGGCTTAGTTGTGTCAGCATGTCTGACGTAACTCACGCCGGGCAGTACCCCCGGATTTTTCCCCTATATCTTCGGAATAGACCACCGAGGCAAGGCAAAACGCTGGTGTTTTCCATTTGGCGCAATACCTTTCCACAACAACCCCATTCGCTTAATTTCCGTGCGTTCGGAGAGCGTTTTTTGCACAGTTACACCAAACGCAACGCAGCCATGTCCGGCTGTCAGGCATGAGCGCTCCCGGCACCGCGGTGCAAGACCCGCATCTTCTGGTCGTCGATGACGATGAGAGGCTGCGCGATCTGTTGCAGCGATTCCTGTCGTCCAACGGTTATCGCGTCAGTGCCGCTGCGGACGCCGCCGACGCGCGCGCGCTGATGAAAAGCATCGCCTTCGATCTTCTGATTGTCGACGTGATGATGCCTGGCGAATCCGGCCTGGATCTCACGCGAGCGATTCGCAGCCATTCGCAAATGCCCATTCTCATGCTGACAGCGCGCGGTGAAACTGACGATCGCATTGCGGGCCTGGAGCTTGGTGCGGACGACTATCTGTCAAAGCCCTTCGAACCACGTGAGTTGGTTCTGCGGGTCAATGCATTGTTGCGCCGGGCTGCACCTCCCAAGCAAACGGCGCACGGCGAAGTGAAGATGGGCGATGCCGTGTTCGATCCACAGCGCGCGCAGCTACGCCGCAAGGGCAAGCCTGTAAAGCTGACGAGTTCCGAGGCCGCGCTTCTGCAGCTCTTCGCGGCCAATGCCGGGCGCGCATTTTCCCGCAGCGACTTGTGTACACGGCTCGGCGTGGCATTGGAACGTTCGATCGATGTACAGGTCACACGTCTCCGGCGCAAAATCGAAGAAGACCCCAAACTGCCGCTCTATCTGCAGACGGTGCGCGGCCTAGGATATGTCCTTGTCCCAGACAGCGTCGCCTGACTCGCAAAAATTCCGTATCGGCCAGACGGTCAAACGCCTGCTGCCACGTGGGCTGTTCGGCCGGTCACTCATTATCATCGTGGCGCCGATGGTGATTCTGCAAGGCGTCGTCACCTACGTCTTCTTCGAACGCGACGTGGATGCTTCGACGCGCCGCCTGTCACGCGACATCGCCGCCGACGTGTCGCTGTTGATGGCGATTGAAGACAAGTACCCGCCGAAAGAGCGCGTCGAACTGCGCAATCTAGCGGCCCGCATGTTGCGCTTCGATATCTCCTTTATGCCCGGCCAAAAAATCCCGCCTCCGGCCCGGCAGATTCGCTATCGCAGCAATATCGACCGCGCGCTGGACGACACCATCGCCCAGCAAATCGGTGAAAAGCGCTATTTCCAGACGGGTGGCGCAGGCAACGATTTCGACATTCGCGTGGCAGTACACGACGGTGTTTTGCGCATGATCGTGCCGCGCGAACGGGCCACCGTATCCGCGCCCGACATCTTCGTCCTTTGGATGGTCGGCTCGGCTTTGATCCTGCTGGGCATCGCGATTCTGTTTCTGCGCAACCAGGTCAGACCCATAGAACAGCTGGCGCGCGCCGCGGAAGCTTTTGGCAAGGGCCGCGCCGTGCCGGATTTCAAGCCCTATGGCGCAACCGAGGTGCGCCGCGCCGCACAGGCATTCCTGACCATGCGCGACCGCCTTGAGCGTTATATGCAGCAGCGCACGGAAATGCTGGCCGGCGTGAGTCACGACCTGAAGACGCCCCTGACCCGCATCCGCCTGCAACTCGCTCTGCTCAAGCCGAGTCCCGATATCGAGGCGATGCGCAAGGATGTCGTTCAGATGGAGCATATGCTGAACGAATATCTGGACTTCGCCCGCGGCGGCGCCGGCGAGCAGGCGAGCGTCAACGATCTTGTCGCAGTATCCCGAGAGGCGGCTGAGCGCGCCGTGCGCGCGCGTATGGCGGAACCCCGCCGATTGACCGTGACCGCATCCGAACCGGTGGTCATCGCGGTGAAACCGCACGCGCTGGGGCGTTGTGTCACCAATCTGGTGGACAATGCTCTCAAGCACGGGCGCCACGTGTTCGTTTCAGTCGCGCGCGACGGGCGTTTCGCTGAAATCGTCGTCGATGATGATGGACCGGGAATTCCGGAAACATTGCGTGAAGAGGCATTCCGGCCCTTCACGCGGCTCGATGAGGGCCGCAATCTTCAGACCGGCGGCGTGGGCCTCGGTCTCGCCATCGCGCGCGATATCGCGCGGGCCCATGGCGGCGACCTTGCGCTCGATAAGAGCCCTCAGAACGGATTGCGCGCGACGATCAGAATTCCAGTTTAGCCTTTTAGTATCCTTCGGCGGCCTGCCACAGGCTGAACTTCACACCCTGATCGTCGCTGCAAAGCGAGCCAAGACCGGATGGTGATTTCGTGATGGCTCCCGCCACACCGCCCAATGCGTTTACTTTAGCGGCCACGGCTTCAATACCATCCACCCGAAAGTAGAAGCTCGACAGATCGGCGGGTGCAGCTTTGTTCAATCCGAACGGAAGCCCTGTATTGTTCACGTGTGCGTAGACGTCTTCGACCGGTTGATCGAACGCCCACCCAAAGAGCTCGCCATAGAATTTCGCGGCGCGTTTCACGTCCGGCACCCCAATGGTGAAATAGCCAAGCTCGACGACCAACGGCGCCTCCTATGTCATTTTTCGTAGCGGATAATCCACCACGGTCGCTTTCCAGGATGTGATGGCTTTCACCTCGTGCAGCGTGTGGGGTGGTATCATTGCGGCGCAGCCGGGGCCTGCGATTTAGGTTTTGCCGGCTTGGTATCGACGAAAGCCATCACGCTCTCTCTTTCAAGGTCCGGCCAGCGTCCAAACATGGCCGGCGGGATCGGCAATGCGACAACGGCGCCCTTCATCGACAGTCATGATCTCGACCGGTACCAGCAGCACTGCGCCCGCTTTCACAGCCCGCTCCTGCGCCGCGGAAACGTCGGCGACTTGCACCCACAGATTGAGGGACGTTCCGCCAAGAGCAGATGGGCTCTTTATGCCCAACGCATCCATAGCCGGATACTCATCAGCAAGAAACAGGCGCTGCGATCCGATGCGGAATTCGGAATGACCGATCTTGCCGTTCTCCGGGTCGATCCAGCGTATGATCTCTTCTGCGCCCAAGCCCGCGACGTAAAAATCCAGCGCCTTCGCTGCATCGTGCGCGATCAGATAGATGGAAACATCGGGGCGGTCTTCAGCCATGACCGGATTGTAGCGGAACGCTCGGAAACTGGATTGTAGATTTTTCTCACGCCTCCAACGGGATGTGCTGGAGATAGGGACCGCGCAGCCGGAAATATTCGGTCGGCGTGAATCCGGAGAATTCCTTGAACTCGCGGATAAAGTGCGGCTGGTCATGATAACCGAGGCGCTCGACCAGTTCCATCCAGTCGATGTTCGATGCGGCATGAACGCGGGAAACAACTTGCTGGAAACGGGATATGCGCAAGTAAGCTTTGGGAGTCATGCCCACTTGTTCGGCGAACAGACGAATGAGCTTTTTGGGGCTTACGTCTGCCTCGCGTGCCACTGATTCGATCGAAACGCGGTGTGGGTGGCCGCCAAACAATCGCAGCGCCATCGCGACGGCCGGATGATGTTTCTGCTCCGTGAATCGCCAAGCCATTTCCCGGAACAGGATTTCGATCTTGTCATCCGGTGTAGGCGCCTGCACCAGGCGCTGGTGCAGGCGTTCTGCATCATGACCCCAAATATCGCTTAGAGAAACATGTATGTTCTTGAACTCGCGCGCAGAGCCGCCGAAGAATGCGAAAGCGCCGCCCGGCTTGAACTGCACGCCCAGCATGTGCGGCTGCCAGGCATCGATCGCGAAAGTCCGCGTATGCGTGCCGCACAAGGCGATGCCGGAGAGCAAGTTGCGCTCTCTGTAGCGTTCGCCACCGTACCAGGACAGCGCATCGCCATTCAGATTGACAAAGAGCCCCAAACGGCCTGAGGCCATAACGGTATCCTTGGCGTGGCCCGGGTCGCTGCCCCGCCAATACCAGACATTCTCAATGAATGTGTCGAATGGCGCGCCGGGCTCGAAGGTTTTATAAAGCATTGGTGGCATGTGAGCCGCATGCGGTCGAACGCCGTCTAAAGACCCGGCCATGATTTTCTCCGATCGCAAAAAGGATAGGCGTCAAGCGGCGAGTTCGCCAGCGCGCTTGTTCGCGGCCGCGACGGCGCGCGCCATCAACCGGAACAGGCTCCTGGAGCTCATGAGGATCTTGAGCGCCGCCTCTGTCGTGCCGCCGGGGCTTGTGACGTCTCTGCGAAGTTCCGATGGCGGTCGACCGTCGGCCGCCAAAAGCGCTCCTGCCCCCGTGATTGTCGCGCGTGCGAGTTTTTCCGCCTCAGGCCGCGGCATACCTTCCGCTTCCGCCGCGGCGGCAAGCGTCTCAACCATCAGAAACACATAAGCTGGACCGGAACCGGACACCGCTGTCGTCACGTCGATCAGCTTTTCGTGAGCAACCCAGATCGTGTCGCCCAACGGAGCAAGCAATTGCAGTACGAACTTCCTGTCACCCAGGGAGATATTCCTTGGCGCATAGATCGCACTAATACCCTGCCCGATCGCGCCGGGTGTATTGGGCATCGCGCGCAGGATTTTCGCGCCACGTCCCAAAGCTTTCGTTAGAGTCGCGATGCTCGTCCCGGCCGCGATCGACACCATCATCGTATCGCGCGCGGCGACCGGTCTGAGTCTCGCCGCTTCGGTCCTAAGGATTTGCGGCTTTAGCGCAATGACACAGGCGCGAATACGGCCTTCTGGAATCTCTTCGATGGCCGAAACGAAACGGACACCCTTGAGTTTGGACAAG
The DNA here is from genome assembly GCA_964498625.1 of uncultured Rhizobium sp. Lineage (GTDB taxonomy): Bacteria > Pseudomonadota > Alphaproteobacteria > Micropepsales > Micropepsaceae > Rhizomicrobium. Next base: position 552 of record CAZCJI010000058.1, on the reverse strand, counting down.
CCTGCATCGGGTTTCGGTTCGACGGCGATGACCGGGCCGAGACCCCGCGCAACCCAGCCGTGCAACATGGCGCCACCCATGCGGCCGGCACCGACGAGAACGATTGGAGGCTTTACGCCTGACCCGCGCATTCCAGAATGGCGGCGGCGATGGCTTCCTGCGCCGTCTTCCCGCCCCACAGGACGAACTGAAATGCCGGATAGTAATGCTCGCACGCTTCGACCGCGAGGTTGAGCAGCGCCTCGCACTGCGCCGCACTGGCGGCAGCGTCGGGGAAGATCATGGCGTGACGGAACACGACGCTGCCATCGTCCGGCCAGAGATCGAAATGGCCAAGCCACAGCCGCGCGTTCACATGCATCAGCAGGTCGGCAACATTGGAGCGCTTCACCTCATCGCCGATGCGCATGTCGAACGCGGAAGAGAGATGCAGCGATTGAAGATCGTCGCGCCAGGTAAAGCTGAAATGATGGTCTGCCCAGCGCCCGGCCACCGAAAGGTTGAGTTCATCGCGACCCGCCCGTTCGAACTGCCAGCCATTGTCCTCCACCG
>CAZCJI010000057.1:0-11830 GCA_964498625.1 uncultured Rhizobium sp. | reverse complement strand
GCGTGCTGGTCCCGGTCGCAATCGGGGCCAACGGCATCGGCATTTCAAACGTCACGCTCAAGGTCACGGGTCCGAATGGCTTTGCTGTCACGCATAGCTGGCCGATCCAGTCGCGGGCGCCGCAGCTCGACGTGGCGCGCGACGAGATCATGCCGCTGGCGCCGAACCAGAGCTATGTCGCCAATCACGCGTTGATCGCCGACATCTACGGTGGCACCAGCAACGTGGCGCTGACGGTGTCGTCCGCGCATGGTTACAACAATGTGCCGGGCCTGCTGCGCTGGCTCGACAAATATCCTTACGGCTGCATCGAGCAGACGACGAGTCGTGCGATGCCGCTGCTCGTGTTCAACGATCTCTCCGATCTGGCGGGCCTGCCGCGCGACAAGGCGCTGCACGACCGCGAGCAGGAGGCGATCGACGCCGTGCTCGACATGCAGAACTACGCCGGCAATTTCGGCATGTGGGGGCCGGGCAACGATGCCGATCCGTGGATCAGCGTGTTCGCGCTCGATTTCCTGTTCCAGGCCAAGCAGAAGAACTATGTCGTGCCGAACGATGCACTGCGCCGCGGCGCGAACTGGCTGAAGAGCGAGGCGTCGTCGGACTCCGCCGACGATGCGACGCGCGCCTATGCGTTCTATGTGCTGGCGCGCGTCGGCCAGGTGAGCATCAGCGATCTGCGTTATTTCAGCGACACGCGCGGGCCTGAGTTCAAGACGGCCATCGCGGGCGCGCTGAGCGGCGCGGCCTCGGCGGAAGTTGGCGATCGCGCACGGGCGACCTATGGCTTCAACCGGGCGCGAGAGATCCTGATGTCGGCCGATCCGAACCGCTATTCGTCGGACGATTACGGCTCGCTGCTGCGTGATCTCGCAGGGACCACCGCGCTCGCCGCCGAAAGCAACGAGGCGCAACTGATCCCCGCGCTGATGACCAAGAGCGGCTCTGTCGATATGCGCCTCAACGCGACGACGACGCAGGAAAAGGCGTGGATGCTGCGCGCGGCCTATGAGCTGACGCGGCAGAGGACGCGGCTCAACATCCTGGTCAACGGCAAGCCGGTGATGCCGCGCGACGGCGCCATCCGCCTGTCGCCATCGACGCAGATGCTCAATGCCGGCCTCACCTTCCTGAACAAGGGTGATGCCAGCGTGTGGCGCACGACCTCGGTGCAGGGCACACCGGCGATGCCGCTACCCGCGTCCGCGAATGGCGTCACGCTCACCAAGCAAATCTGGACGATGAGCGGCACGCCGGCGGATCTTTCCAACCTGCACCAGAACGACCGCGTGATGATCGTTCTCTCTGGTTCGATGCCCAACAATTACTATCACCAGATGGGCATCATCGATCTTCTGCCGGCGGGTCTGGAGATCGAGAACGCGCTTTCCGGCGACGACGGCAAGGCCTATTCCTGGCTCAATGCGATCAACGACATGATCATGACCGACAAGCGCGACGACCGTTACGTCGCCGCGTTCAACATCGGATCGGAATATCGTTCGACCGATCCCAAGAAGCCTGAGCCGCAGCCTTATTTCCGCGTCGCCTATATTGCGCGCGCGGTGACGACGGGAACGTTCGTGCTGCCGGGCGGCGATGTCGAGGATATGTATGCGCCCGGCGTTGCCGCGCGCACCACGGTCGGGAGTGTAACGATCAAGCCGTAGAAAAAAAGAAAAGACATTCCCTCTCCCTCGCGAAGCGGGGGAGAGGGGGAAGTAATTGGATGAACCGTTCCCGTCTCATCACCGCCGCGTTCACGGTTTTCGGCCTCGTTTGCGCACTCGCCGCGGCCGACGTCGCAAATCCGCCGGACATGACGCGGGCAAGGACGTTGTCGCCGGAAGTTCTCGATCGCAACGGGCATCTGCTGCGCGCCTATCTGACAAAGGACGGTTACTGGCGCATCCACACCACCGTGCGCGATGTGTCGCCGCGCTATCTCGCGTTGCTGAAAGCGTATGAAGATCGCCGGTTCGACGATCATTGGGGCGTCGATCCCTTGGCGATGCTGCGCGCGACGGTGCAGCTTGTGTCCTCGCGCCATATCGTCTCCGGCGGTTCGACGCTCACCATGCAGGTCGCGCGTCTGCTCGAACCGGATTCATCTTTGGTCGCACGGCCTGACGCGAACGCAAAGCATTCGCTTGGCCGTCGCTCTCCGCGCGGCATCGGCACCAAGCTGTTCCAGATGATCCGCGCGGTGCAACTGGAAGAGCGTTATTCCAAAGACGAGATCCTTTCGCTCTATCTGACCCTCGCGCCGTTCGGCGGCAATCTCGAGGGCGTGCGTGCGGCGTCGCTCTCCTATTTCGGCCGCGAGCCGAACGGCATCGATCTCGCGCAGGCGGCGCTGCTGGTGGCCCTGCCGCAATCGCCGGTGAAACAGCGGCCCGACCGCCATGCCATCCGCGCGCTCAAGGGCCGCGACAAGGTTCTGCGCCGCATGGTGGACGAAGGCGTCGTCACCGCCGCCGATGCCGCGATCGCGATGAAGGAGGGCGTGCCGTTCGCGCGCCAGGCGATGCCGCTCAACGCGCCGCATCTCTCCGATCATCTGGTCGCGACCAACGCCGCGCCGCGCATCGTCACCACGCTCGACATCGGCTTGCAGGGCGCGGTCGAACGCATGGCCGCGCAGGAGGCGAGCTATTTCGACGACGGCGCGACGCTTGCCGTCGTCGCGGTCGAGAACAGAACGCGCAACGTCGTGGCGTATGTCGGCGGCACGGATTACTGGGGCAAGGCGGGGCAGATCGATCTCGCGCGCCGGGCGCGTTCGCCGGGCTCCGCGCTCAAGCCGTTCATCTACGGTCTCGCCTTCGACGATCTGATCCTGCATCCGCTGTCGCGCATGGAAGACGCGCCGACGAATTTCGGCGAATACGCGCCGCGCGATTTCGACGGCGGGTTCCAGGGCGAGATCACGGCGCGCGACGCGCTGCGCATGTCGCTGAACGTGCCGGCGGTGATGGTGCTGGACCGCGTCGGACCGCTCGCCTTCACCGAGACGCTGCAAAGCGCGGGTGCGAGGCTTTACTTTCCCTCGCATGACGCGACGCCGAGCCTGCCTGTCGCGCTCGGCGGTCTTGGCATCTCGCTCACCGACATCACGATGCTTTATGCCGGCATCGCGGAGGGCGGACAGGCCGAAGGCCTGCGCTTCATCGCAACCGCGCCGGATGCGCCGAAGCACCATCTCTTCGGCGCGGTCGCATCGTATTATCTGCGCGACATTCTCGATGGCGTGACCTTGCCCGAAGGCTGGGCGATGGGGCAGGGCCTCGACCGCAGGCGCACCATCGGTTTCAAGACCGGCACGTCCTATGGCTTCCGCGATGCGTGGTCGGTCGGGTTCTCGAACGACTACACCGTGGGCGTCTGGGTGGGTCGTGCGGATGGCACGCCGCGCCCCGGCCATATCGGACGCGAGAACGCGGCGCCGATCCTGCTCAAGACGTTCGAGTTGCTCCCGCCCGACAAGCGCGCGCCGCCATCGGTGCCCGCCGGCGCGATCATGGTGCAATCGTCGGAACAGTTGCCGCCGTCGCTGCAGATTTTCCGGAAAGAGAGCGAACCGAAGCAGCAGGTCGTGACCGTCGTGCCGCCGCCGTCGATCTCGTTTCCGCCCAACGGCACCACCGTGCCGCTGCCCGAGGCCGACACGAAGGACAAGACCATCGTGCTGAAGGCCGATGGCGGGCGCGCGCCGCTGACCTGGCTGGTGAACGGCGTGCTGATCGGATCGTTCGACCGCTTTTCGCCGGTGCTCTATGCGCCGACGGGCGAGGGCATCGCGCATATCACGGTGGTGGATTCACAGGGCCGCAGCGACACGTCCGAGGTAAGATTCAAACGGCATTCGTGAGGCGCACTGCTATTGCGGCGGCGGGTTAGCGATCAGATATGGATAGCCGTTGTTGATGGTGGGCGACTGTGCCCAGATCGACGGATCGAACCCAGTGGGCAGGCTCGACTTTAATTGAACGTCCGTCAGGCCATCGATGGGAGGACATCTATGGGCCGGCTTGCTCGCTCCACATCCTAAATCTGTCCCGCTGGTGTCAGTGTCCCAATAATCTAGCCTGAACTGCACCGGTATTTGGACAGAGCCAACAAACCCGCCAACCCCATCGGTTACTTTGGTACGCGCGCCTTCTATTCCGATATGGCCCGTTGCATAGGATGTCGTGACGTCGGTGTCCGCTTTTGCGTAGCCGGTCAAACCTCCGAGCGGGCCCACCCCATCATTGCGAATAGCGCTTTGTGAATAAGAATTCTCGATTGATGTGTCTTGGTCGGCAATACCGATGAGGCCGCCTATTGTGACGCGTCTCTGCCGCTTTACGGATGTAACATCGCCGGTTGCGAAGGACTGCGATACCCGGCCCTGGCTCGTCAGGAGCCCTACTAGACCGCCTGCTAAACCACTTACAACAGTTATTGTACCGCTAGCACGAGAGAGGGTGAATTGACCGCCAGACCCCGCAAGACCGCCTCCGTAGCAACGCCTCGCACAAGTGACGCTTGCCGATGAGTCCGATTTTAGAAATGCCCCTCCGATGCCAGCAAGGCCGCCAATATAGCTGTCATCTCCGCCTGTAACGGAACCGGACGCGTGCACGTTGATGATATTTGATTCCAAAGCTCCGCCGAGCACGCCCACGCGCGAATTATCACCGCCTACTATATTGGCGTTACTCAGTGTCAGATCGCGTATAGTGCTGTCATCTAATACCGCTGACTCTAAGAAAAACCCGGCCGCAGTCCCTGTTGTGTTAGCTGAAAAATTTGAAATCGTGTGACCAAGGCCTTCGAACACACCCTCCATATTCGTCGGCACGGCGGAGCCCTCATAGGTTCCATCTGGCGCCGCATTATAGTCCTTCGTCAGAGCGAGTATCGCGTAATTGTTTGGTGCGTTGGCGTAGGCCGACGCGATGGAAGGAATGTCGCTCACCAGTTGGTATTGCGTTCCGTTGATCATGAGGTTCGCACTCGTATCCCAGAAATCCAGCTTACCGCCGTAGAAGAAGATGAGGTCTCCGCCGGTGCCGCCGTCATTGGTAATGATGGTGACAGCACCCCGGCCGGTGACCTCGACCCGTGCGCGGAAGCTCACATTGAGATTTGCGTCGAGGGTAAGGCGATGCGTGCTCGTCCACGAAAGCGGTCCCGACACCGTGATCGTCACCGCACCGTTGCCGGTCACGACCTTCACATCGCCGGTCGTGAGCATACGGGCGAGGTCGGTGGTGTTGAGCACGGCGTTCTTCGCTGTCGGTGAACAGTTGCCACCCACGCAGTTCATGTTCTTCGTCGGGCTGGCATTGATCTCGACGGACGCTCGCGCGGACGTGGCCACCATCGTAACCATCGCTGCGGCGAACAGACGCTTCGCTTTCATGGTGCCCTCCGTCTCCAGGCTGAGCATACGCGCTATGCGTGTCTGGCGCCACACTTGACGCTTGCGTCACGATGGGGTGCTTTGCGGACGAAGAGTCATTCCATGCCGCATATCCATCTTGAACCCGAAGACGGCGGCAGCCGCGCCCGCGCGCTGGCCGAGCGCATGCTCAGCGCCGTCGCCGACAATGAGACCGAGCGCGCGCTCGCGATCCTGTTTGTCAGCCTGATCTGCATGGGCGCCGGGCAATCGGTGATGTTCGCGATCCTGCCGACGCTCGTGCGCCGTCTAGGTCTTACGGAGTTCGAAGGTTCGCTGCCCTTCGTCGCCTCGGCGACGATCTGGCTGTTCTCGAGTTCCTATTGGGGTGGCAAGAGCGACAAATGGGGGCGCAAGCCGGTCATCCTGTTGGGACTCATCGCGTTCGGCATTTCGTTTGCGTCGTTTGCCGCCATCGCCGATCTCGGGATCCACGGCGTGCTCGCGATTGCGGTCTGCTACCCGATGATGATTGCAGCGCGCATGATCTACGGCATCTTCGGCTCCGGCTCGTCGCCCGCGGCACAGGCCTATATCGCCGACCGCACCACGCGCGCGGAACGCACCGGCGGCGTGGCCACGCTCAGCGCCGCATTCGGTCTCGGAACGACCATCGGCCCCGGCATCGGTTCGGCGCTGGTGGTGTTTGGCCTGTTCGCGCCGTTCTATTTCGTGTCGGCCGTCGCGTTTGCGAGTGCGGCGACGGTGTGGTTCCTGCTGCACGAAGACACGAAGCCGCATGTTCATGCCGGCCAGAAGCGCACACTCAAATGGCATGACCGGCGCATCTGGCCGTTCATTGTGTTTGGTGTCGGCATTTCGACCGCCGGCGCAGTGCCGATCCAGACCATCGGCTATCTGTTCATCGACGTGCTGCACTTCACGCTGAAACAGGCGCCGCAATACACTGGCATCGGATTGGTGGCCGGCGCGGTTGCGGCCTTGTTCGCACAGCTTGTCGTGGTGCAGCGCTTCAAACTGTCGGCTCGCACGCTGATCCGCTGGGGTGGGGCGACTTGCATCGTTTCCTTCGCGCTGTTCGCGATCGGGCGGCAGTTCGGGCCGCTGGTCTTCGCGTTGATGATCAACGGACTGGGTTTCGGCATGGTCAGGCCGGGCTATGCGGCGGCGGCCTCGCTCTCCGTCGATCCGCATGAGCAGGGCGCAATCGCCGGCCTAACCGGCGCGACCGCGGGCGCGGGATTCATCTTCGGGCCGATGCTCGCGACCGGGCTCTATCGTATTTCGCCGAGCGCGCCGTTCATCTTCGGCGGGTCATTGATGCTCATCTGCTATCTCTACGCGCTGTTCTCGCCGCATCTGAAGAATGCGGGACGCGTTACGCCGGATGACGAACAGATCGAGGAAGCCGCCGAGATGCAATCGCCGAATGCTTAAGGTTTCGCGTTCGCGTCGGTGGCGACGCGGGTGAGAAGGTCTTCGGTCGGGAACCCATCCGCTGCGATACCATGCGCCTTCTGCCACGCGCGCGACGCTGCGCGCGCTTTCCGGCCCAGCACGCCGTCGATGGTGCCGATGTCGTAACCGAGCTTGGTGAGATAGGTCTGAAATGCGATGCGTTCGTCGCGTGTCAGCGGTTTCTCGTCGCGTGGCCAGGACGCCTGCACCGGAGCGCCGCCATTGATACGATCGGCAAGCAAACTCACGGCGAGCGCGTAGGAGGTGGCGTTGTTGTATTTCAGGATGACCTTGAAATTGGGAAACACCAGGAAGGCCGGTCCGCGCGCGCCGGCGGGCAGGAAGATCGCGCCGTTCTCCTGCGCCGTGGAAAGTGCTGCACCCCAGATGCGCGTCACGCCGAGCCTGCGCCATTCGGCGATGGGTTTGACGTTGTCGACGTCGGCCTGATCGTAAGCGAAGCCTTCAGGCAGCTTGACTTCATATCCCCACGACGCGCCGCGCTGCCATCCCGCGTCGGCGAGCACATTGGCGGCGGAGGCGAGCGCATCCGCCGTCGAATGCCAGAGATCGATCGTGCCGTCGCCGTCGCCATCGACGGCATGGGCCAGGAACGTCGTCGGCGTGAACTGTGTTTGTCCGAATGCACCGGCCCAAGATGCCGTCATGATCGCGGGATCGAATTTCTGCTGCTGCAGGATCTTGAGCGCGGCAAGGAATTCGGGTTTCGCGTAATCCGCGCGCGGCCCGTCATAGGCGAGTGTCGCCAGCGCCTCGAACATGTTGAAGGCTTCGTGGCCGTGTCCGAAATCGCTCTCGTTGCCCCAGATGGAGACGACGATCTCTTTCGGCACGCCATATTTTGCCTCGATGGAGGAGAGTGCTTGCAGGTTTGCGGCGAGCCCCTGTTGCCCATCGGCGACGCGCTTGTCGGAAACCGCGCTGTCCAGATAGAGCCACACCGGCCGCGAGAATTCCGGCTGGTTGAGGTTCAGGTCCTCGACGCGCTGGTTGCGGTGGATATTGGCGGTCGCTGCGTCATAGACCTGTGGCCTGATGCCGGCCGCGATGGCCACCGTGCGCTCGTCATGGATAAAGGCCTGGAATTTGAGGTCCTGTGGAGAGGGAGGTGCCGGGGTCTGACTCTGATCCGCAAACGCGGGCGAAAGCGCCGCTGAGAGGGCCAGCGCGGCCAGTCCTATCCGGGTGGACAAGCTCAGCATCATGGAAAAATCCCCGATTCCAACCCTTTTACCATGCCCGAACCGGCGGAAATGCGGCAAAAATCACGTATTCTCGCGGTTGACAGGGCCCACCCCCGCCACTAGCTTCCGCGCTCTTTTTCAGGTCCGGCACGCCCATGAAGATCCGTAACTCCCTCAAGTCCCTCAAGAAGCGCGACAAGGATTGCCGCGTCATCCGCCGCCGCGGCCGCACGTACGTCATCAACAAGAAGAACCCCCGCTTCAAGGCGCGTCAGGGCTAAGCCGCGCCATCCTTCGAGGCTCGCCCTTCGGGCGCCCACCTCAGGATGACGCTTTCTTCCAATTTCGTCATGCTGAGGTGCATCGCGAAGCGATGCCTCGAAGCATGATGGTGCGCATTTGGAACTTGCTGCCCCCGATCCATCCATCCTTTCCCGCCGCGCAGAGATCGTCGCGCGTCTGAAGGCGCTCGTGCCCGACGGTGTGGTGTCGGAGCGCGCGGGGTTGGCCGCGTTCGATGGCGATGCGCTCACGGCCTATCGCCAGGCGCCGCTGGTCTGCGTGCTGCCGAAGACGGCCGAACAGGTGGCGGCGGTTCTCAAATTCGCTGGCGAGAACGGTGTGCCGATCGTACCGCGCGGCGCCGGAACGTCGCTCTCCGGCGGAGCATTGCCGCGCGCCGATGGAATCCTGCTCGGTCTCTCGCGCATGAACAAGATTGTGGAGATCGATTGGGAGAACCGCTGCGTGGTGGCGGAGCCCGGCGTGACCAATCTCGCGATCACGCGCGCGGTAGAGGGGCGCGGCTTTTACTACGCGCCCGATCCTTCCAGCCAGATCGCCTGCACCATCGGCGGCAATGTCGCGGAGAATTCCGGCGGACTGCATTGCCTGAAATATGGGCTGACGACGAACAATCTTCTCGGCGTGAAGCTGGTGACGCTTGCGGGTGACATCATCGAGCTTGGCGGCAGGCACGGAAGCGACGGCGGTTACGATCTGCTCGGCATCGTCGCGGGCTCGGAAGGATTGCTTGGTGTCGTGGTCGAGGCGACGCTGCGCATTCTTCCCAAGCCGCCGGTGACGCGGACGTTGCTCGCAGCCTTCAAGTCCGTGCCTGACGCGGGACAATGCGTCGCCAACATCATCGCGGGCGGCATCGTGCCCGCGGCGATGGAGTTCATGGACCGCCGCTGCATCGAAGCCGTCGAGGACTACAGCGCGCCCGGCTATCCGCGCGGCGCGGAGGGCGTCCTGATTGTCGATGCCGACGGGATTCGGTCCGAAGTCGATGACGCCATCGCGCGCATCGCCGGGATCGCGCGCGGTTGTGGCGCGGAGGTCCGTGAGGCGGCCGACGAAGACGAACGCGCGCGTCTGTGGGCGGGGCGCAAGGCGGCGTTCCCGGCGATGGGACGGCTCGCGCCGGATATGCTCTGCATGGACGGCACGATCCCGCGCAAGATGCTGCCGCAGGTGCTCGCGCGCATGAGTGCGATGGCGGAGGAATACGGCCTTGGCTTCTGCAACGTGTTTCACGCCGGCGACGGCAATCTGCATCCGCTCATCATCTTCGACGTGATGAAGGAGGGCGAACTCGCGCGCGCTGAACAGTTCGGCGCCGATATTCTCAAACTCTGCGTCGAAGTCGGCGGTGTCCTGACCGGCGAGCACGGCGTCGGCGTCGAGAAGCGCGACCTGATGCCGGAAATGTTCAGCGACGCCGATCTCGCGCAGCAGCAGCGTCTGAAATGCGCGTTCGATGGCGCGGGTCTGCTCAATCCCGGCAAGGTGTTCCCGACATTGTCCGCCTGCGTCGAGCAGGGCCACATGCATGTCAAAGACGGCCGCGTGCCCTATCCCAATCTGCCGCGGTTCTGATGACCGACCTGACAGCGAACACCGAGGCAGAGGTTGTTGAGATCGTGCGCTCCGCGCGCGAATGGAAATCGCCGCTCAATATCGCGGGCGCACGCACCAAACGCGCGTTTGGAAGAGCGGTCGCGAGCTGGGGGACGGTCCTCGATCTCTCCGGTCTTAAGGGCGTGGTCTCTTACGAGCCCGAAGAGTTGCTGTTGACGGTGTTGCCGGGAACGCCGGTCACAGAGATCAACGCATTGCTCGCGGCCTATAACCAGCGTCTGGGTTTTGAGCCGGCCGATTGGGGGCCGTTGCTGGGCGCGCCGGCAAACAAAGCGACGATCGGAGGCGCAATCTCCGCGAACGCGAACGGTCCGGCGGCGATCCGCTTCGGCCGTGCGCGCGACCACCTGCTCGGATTTCGCGCGGTGAATGGATTCGGCGAGGCTTACAAGGGCGGCGGCAAAGTCGTGAAGAACGTCACCGGCTTCGATCTGCCGAAGCTGATGTGCGGCGCGATGGGAACGCTGGGGCCGCTGACCGAACTCACCTTTCGCGTTTTCCCAAAACATGCCGAGAAGATTTTTGTAACCGCGAGCGCAGACGGCGCTGTGTTGCGCAAGGTGGCGGCAAGCCCGTTGGAGGCGACGGCGCTCATCCATTCCAGCGGCAAAGCTTACGTGCGCCTCGAAGGCGCGCTCGATGAGAAGATGGCGATGCTGCGCCGCTTCGGTGATTTCGATGAAACTGATGCGTTGCCGGGCCCGGTTTTGCCGAGGATGCCTTTCCCACCAGAACCGCCGGCGCGCGCGGCGCTTACGCGCGCGGTGAAGGCCGCGTTCGATCCGCTGGGGCTTTTCAATCCCGGCCGGATGTACGAGGGCGTCTGATGCGCACGAATTTCTCGCCTGCGCAGCTTGCCGACCCGCATCTCGCGGCGGTCGAAGAAAACCTGCGCAACTGCGTGCATTGCGGTATCTGCACGGCGACGTGTCCGACCTATGTGCTGCTCGGCGACGAGCGCGACGGCCCGCGCGGCCGTATCGTGATGATGCAACAGATGCTGGAGGAAAACGCTGCACCGTCGGCGGAGACGGTTCTGCATGTTGATCGGTGTCTATCGTGCCTTGCGTGCCGGACCGCGTGCCCGTCGAGCGTCGATTACGCGCGGCTGGTCGATACGGCGCGCGCACATATTGAGACGCGTTATCGCAGACCGTTTGCGGATCGCCTTCTGCGCTGGCTGCTCGCGACGGTGATGCCGCGTCCGACGTTTGTGCGTCTGGGGCTTCTGTTCGCGCCGCCCGGACGCTGGCTGCCGGGGCGTCTCGGCGCGATGGCGCGGATGGGGTCGAAGCGGCATGTTGCTACAACGTCCACTGCCGAACTACCCGTCGCCATGAACGCCAGGCGCATCGCGCTGATGCCGGGATGCGTGCAGAAGGCACTGGCGCCGGAGATCGATGAAGCCGTCCGGCGTGTGCTGACTCGGCGCGGCTATCAGCTCGTTCCGCTCGTTGGTGCTGGATGTTGTGGATCGCTGGTGCATCATCTGGGCAAGGAGGAGCAGGCGAAAGCTTGGGCCAAGCGCGCCATTGAGGCCTTTGAGAAGGAAGGTCCGTTCCACGGCGTACTCATCACGGCGACAGGATGTTCCGCCTACCTGAAAGATCTCGCACATCTGTTCGCGGACGATCCAATCTGGGGGCCGCGTGCCGCGGCGTTCGCGGCGAAGGCGCGAGACTTCCTCGATCTCGCCACGCCGATCCCGGGCACGCCGAAGGCGATCCGGGTCGCTTGGCAGGCGCCGTGTTCCTTGCAGAATGGGTTGAAACTGGCCGACGCGGGGACGTCGCTGCTTAAAAGCGCGGGGTTCGAGGTGCTCGATATCGCC